>NZ_JAKMQT010000020.1:0-1156 GCF_025771725.1 Campylobacter sp. IFREMER_LSEM_CL2151
AAAATCAAAGAAAGAGTTAAGGCCTGTTTGGATTTTTTTGAGTGGGGATAAGTTGTAATTAATCATAAATCTTATAATCACAAGAGCTATTATTAAGCTTATGGTTCCTATGATGATCTGTTTTATCAAGGCATTATTTACAGGATCTTTATAAATTTTTTCATCCGCTATTACACAGACATTATATCCTGTTGAAGACTCTTGACAAATTACTGCTTTACGAGGTGCATTACCATCATTAATTAGCATAGGTTTGCTAGATAGTTTTCCTTCTTTACCTTCAGGAGTTGCAAGGTAAGCTTTTACTATGCTTTCACTTAAATTATCTTTTGTTAATAACGCTTTAGAATTTTCATTAAAAAGTATAGTTCCTTCATCATCCAAAACTACAGTATAGCCACTTTGAGATCTTCCCATTGATAAAACATTATCTGAAAAAGTATTTAAATCATAATTTCCACCAACTGCACCTATAAATTTTCCATTTACAACTATAGGATATGAAAAAGATAAAGAAGGGGCTTTTAAACTAGGGGCGATATAAGGTTTTGATATCACCACTTTATCTTCTCCAGAAGCAACGCTTGTATACCAAGTTCTAGTTCTTGGATCATAGCCATCAGAAGGCATTTGGTGATTTCCATTTGATCTAATCATCGCACCATTGTTAGCAAGACCAACATATAAAACATCAAAACGACTTGATTCTTTTGCGATTTTAACCATAGTATAAATTTCTTCTAAACTTGCATTAGGATTTTTTTGAATTTCAGATGCAACAGCTTTTATTGCGTCACTTCTTGAAGCAGTATAATCATCAAAATTCTTTAAAACATCTTGCATGGTTTTAACTTGTATATCATTAATAAGTTTTTGCACATCATGTTTTACTTCAGCATAATTAAATGCATTTGCTATAAATAAAATAGCTATAATTGCTAAAAACACAAAAAAAGTTAATTTCCCTGTTAAACTTTTTGAAATTTTTCCCATCTAAATCATCCTTTTTTATAGATTACATAATTTAAGGGAAAAATTATCTTATATTATTTTTAATAAAAAAATATTTTATTTAAATGCAAAAAAATTATTATTTAACAAAAACTTATTTGAAAGTAAAAAAGCAATCAAAACTTACCGCAGGCAAAGTAGATTA
>NZ_JAKMQT010000021.1:0-1134 GCF_025771725.1 Campylobacter sp. IFREMER_LSEM_CL2151
AAAAGAATAGAGAAAAGAATAGAGAAAAGAATAGAGAAAAGAATAGAGAAAAGAATAGAGAAAGGTGATTATGATATGTAATATATAGGTTTGATATTGAAAGCTTGGAGGATATATACTTAGAGTTTAGCAAAAAAAAGGATTGGGATATTGGTTGATGGTGTGTGGTAGTTATAATAGCAAGGAGAGCAAGATAAAGGCTTATTAAAGCCTTTAGTGTAAAAATTATTTTTGCCCTATGTAGATGAAGTGTTGTATGCTTCCTTCGAAATTATATAAATTTATCAGCTCATAATCTCCCCAAAACAATGGTTTAAAAGGTTTAAATTTTTCTTTTAATTCTTCAATCGTATTTGTAAAATTTATATAAGTAGATTCACTATTTAATCTTGGACTAGATTTTACTTCTACTAAACCATTTTCTTTAACATCCCCTGTAACAAATTCTTGGTAAGCTTTAGAGCTAATCATAGTCGCGAAAATTATTGCTCCATCATTGCATAAATCATAAAATTCTTCAATAGTTTTTTGAAAATCTTTGCTTGGTAGATAATATAAACTTTGATTTGCAAAAATAAAATCCATTTTTACATCAAATAAATTTTTAAAACTAGAGTTAGGTGTAATTACGTGAAAATTATTTTCATTTATCCTAGGATCTTTTTTCCAAGTATTTTTTAAACTAGGAACAATATCTGCACCATAAGCGTTAATACCCCCCCCCGTTACATCTTGAAAATATTTAGAATGCACTCCATTCCCATAACCAAAATCAAGCAAATTTCCACTTGTTTTGTTTAATTTATACTTCAAGATTCTCTCATAAAATCTTATAACATGTCCATCAGGATATTGCAAACCATATCCTTCATTGTCATATTTTAGTATATCCTGATAATGAATTATCCATAATTTATCCTTTAAATTTAAAATATAACTTCATTGTACAATAAAATAAAAATATTATAATGATTTTTAATTCTTCTTTTAGAAAAGTAATAAAATGTATTAAAAGCACAAATACTAATTTAATTTTATGGCGACCCCTAGAGGATTTGAACCTCTGTTATCACACAGAGAGAGTGACGTCCTGAGCCACTAGACGAAAGGGTCAATAAGTGGTGTCCCGTGTTG
>NZ_JAKMQT010000022.1:0-834 GCF_025771725.1 Campylobacter sp. IFREMER_LSEM_CL2151
TGGATTGGGTTTGATTGAGCTGGGTTGATTTTTCTTGTATATTACTTTGTAGTTGATTGATATGATTTGTATTAGAATTTATAATACTATCTTTTTCTTTTATGGTTTGATTGAGGTGCTGAATTTGATCCAAGTAATCAAAATCCACCTGGTCTTTTGAAGTTAATTTTAGAATACTACATACTTTTTTTATTTCAGACAAGCTATTTTCATTTTGAATATTTTCTAAAAAAAATAATTTTTTATTTTGTTTTTTTCTATATAAATCATCATAAAAATAAATAAAAATAAAAAAGCTTATTACATTATATTTAAATATATATTTAATATTTATAATACATTGTAAATAATGTGGCATAAAATATTCTTTCAAACTATTTTGAAT
Source organism: Campylobacter sp. IFREMER_LSEM_CL2151 (assembly GCF_025771725.1). Classification (NCBI taxonomy): domain Bacteria; kingdom Pseudomonadati; phylum Campylobacterota; class Epsilonproteobacteria; order Campylobacterales; family Campylobacteraceae; genus Campylobacter; species Campylobacter sp. IFREMER_LSEM_CL2151. The sequence goes on from NZ_JAKMQT010000022.1 coordinate 386, forward strand.
GCTATATTTTGAACAGATAATAACATCAATAACAAATTTATAACTAATAAAAGTGGAAATGGAATTAAAATACTGTCTAGCAGTCGAAGTATCACAGAAATAAGGTTCAAGGTAACCACAATAATTATACAGTGTCGATGACCTCATAATGCTATTTTGTCGTACTCTATAGTTATATAGTTTATCTATATATATATATATATTATCCATAGATGATAATAACAAAAACCCAAAAGCATGGTCTTCATAAATTATTCCATTTAAAAAATATAAATTATTTTTTTTAAAAAAGTCAAAATTAATCATACCATGCCATCCGAAAACAAACCATCTTAATTCTGTTTTCTTGTATAATTCAATAAAATCCACAACATTCAACATTATGTTTTTTTTTAATTTCAATCTGCTTAATGGCGAACAAGAAAATTCTGAATCGCTAAAACATTTAA
>NZ_JAKMQT010000023.1:0-646 GCF_025771725.1 Campylobacter sp. IFREMER_LSEM_CL2151
TTCGTCTCAACCTTACCATTACCACCATAAGCAGTAATAAATAAACCTGTTTTTCTGTCATTTTCTATAGTTTCTCCATGGACATAGTCTTTAGGATGAGAATTGCCATTCTCATCATAAGCTAAATCTTGACCTATTAAGATAATATTCTTATGTCCTAGTTTTACGGCTAAATCATAAGCCATATTTGCTACGCTTAAACCACTTCCTAAATAACCATAATCATCCATATGTAATGCTTTAGAAAAAGGCAGTGGTCTATGTACCAACATAAACTGTCTATTATTTCTTTTTAAGTATTCTATAGCCTTTTGATGTACTACACTAGCTAAAATAAACAATATGCCATTGTCAAATTCTTTAAAATCATTATCAAAACATTTAATAACTATATCATCTCTTTCAAGCATTAATACATAATCAGGCTTTATATTATGTTTTGCTAATATAGGATAAGCACTATCAGCACATATAATACTAGCTTTGTTAGCATATTCTTTTAATAAAGGCAATTGTTTTATTAAAGATGGACCAGTAGAAACTATAATAGCATTTTCTATTTTACCTTTTCTTTGTTTTAGTAAGTCCTTTAAGCTAGGATTAGCTAATTGATAAGGTAGATTGTGTAAAAGTTGGGTGATGCCTT
>NZ_JAKMQT010000003.1:0-167823 GCF_025771725.1 Campylobacter sp. IFREMER_LSEM_CL2151
TTCTTATGGCTTAGATTTGTGTTGTTGGTTGTTGAATTGTTTTAATGGTTTATTTGATGGGTTGGGTTTATTATTTTATTTTTATGGTTTTTATTTAGTGGTTTAGTTATTATGAACTTTAGTGATTTATCTTTTGTTTTTTGGGTGGTTGTATTTATGTTTTTATTTCTATATCTTTAGTAATTTAATTGGCTAGACTGTTTTAATTTTTTAATTTTAAATTGCTTATAGTAAATTTGTTTTTTAGGTTTTTAGTGGTTTTTATATTTTTAGTTGGTGGTGGATTTTTTGGCGAGATAGTAGCTAGGCTAGTAGCAATACTTTAATTTGGTGTTTGAATCAATTGTGGATGATAGGTTTTGGTTGTTTATATTAGATAAGGTATTAATTGATAAAAAATATAAATTAGTTTGTAAGAGATTTTTATAAGGGTTTTACTAGATTATAATATAATGTTAAGATGATATTGAGTAGATTGGAAAATTTTTTAAGAGATAATAACATATTTTTAAGTGGTGGTGCAGGTGTTGGTAAGTCTTTTTTAACTATGGAGCTTATAAAATCTTATAGAGTTCAAGGAAAAATTGTCGTTGTATTGGGTTCTACTGCACTTAGTGCTTTTAATATAGGTGGTGTTACTTTACATAGTTTTTTTGCTTTTAAAAGATGTCAAAATTATGATGAGTTGTATTATGAAGATAGAAAGCAAAAAGATAAACTAGAAAAATTAAAGAGAATTTTAAAACAATGTGATTTATTGGTTATTGATGAAATCTCTATGGTAAGCGCTTCATTGATGGAAATGATTTATTATAGATTATCAAGAAGTGGTTTTAATGGTAAAATTTTATTAGTTGGAGATTTTTTTCAACTTCCACCCGTGGTTAAGTATAAAGAAAATCAAACTCAAAATACTTTATTTCAAAATACTTTATATGCTTTTTCTTCGCAAGCTTGGAATGATCTTAAATTTATTAATTTAAAACTTAGTATTACAAAAAGAACTTTAGATAAGCAATTTTATGAATATTTGTTTTTTCTTAGAATGGGTGAAGTAAATAAAGAAATGCTAAATTTCTTTAAAAAAATGTTAATTAGTTCAAAAAATTTACTTGAGTATATGGATGAATATACTCTATTATGTGCCACAAATAAAAAAACTAATCATATTAATACTGAAAAATTAAATCTTTTACAAGGTAAAGAAAGTATATTTAAAGCAAAAGCTGAAAAACTAGACTATACTTTAGATGATAAAACTTACGAGCAGTGGATTAACGGACTTAATTCTTTGGGTGAGTTAAAATTAAAAATAGGCGCTAAGATTATTTTTTGTGTGAATAATAAAGAAGAAAATTATTATAATGGGGAGCAAGGTGTTGTTTTAGATTTTATAAAAGATAAAGAGCAAGAATATATTCTGATAGAAAAAAATAATGGTGAAAGATTGAAATTAAAATCATATGAATATACCTTAGAAGAGTATGAGCTAGATAAAGATGAAAAACTAGAAGTTAAGATAAAAGCTAAATTTGTTCAATTTCCTATAAAACTAGCTTATGCTATAACAATCCATAAATCTCAAGGTATGAGTATAGATAAATTAATATGTGATATTGATGGAATTTTTGAAAAAGGGCAATTATATGTATGCTTATCAAGAGCTATTAATCCAAGTAATTTAAAAATCGTATATAATTATAAAATGCCTTTTGAGGATTATTTTTTAAAAATTTTAAAATTCGATAAAGAGGTAAAACAATTTTATCTACAAGAAAAGTTTGTAAATTTAGAATAAGATGGAGAATGATTATGAGATGGGTGGTAATTTTATTTTTTTCTTTTTGTAGTATTTATGCTAATTCTTTAAGTATAGAAGATTTTAGAACAGATTTGTATTCAAAGGTTGGAAATAATACTTTAAAAAAGATTGAAATGACTTTGGATTTTGAGGGAGAAAATTTAGACCAAAAGAAAATTATTGATGCTTTAAACACTATTGTATCTAGTTATTTTTATGAAGATTTATTCACAGAAGTGGGTAAAAACAACTTCAAAGAAACTTTGCTTAAATTTAGCAATAAAAAATACAAAACTCAAATAAAAAATATTTACATTCTAAAAATTAATTCAGTAGCTCAATTTGATATAGAAGAACTGAAGCGTTTTGTAAAAGATTTAGAAAAAAAGGATGAAGATTTAAAAGAAACTGCTAAACAAGAAGAAATTCAAAATATTCTTAAAGTTACTAAAACTTCAGATCAAAATAATACCCAATCAAAAGATATGAATGCTACTCAAACAAGCAGTGTTAAAGATGACAATATAAGTTTCAATCAAGATGTTAATGCAAGCAAAGAAGCTATGGATATGATTTTAAAAACTATGAAAAATACCCAAATGCAAATGTTAGCACCAAGCAAAGAACAAGATTTGTTTAAAGAGATACCATTTTGATTATTGGATTATATCAAAATGACTTGGGATTTTTGGTATAAAAATATTTTCGTTAATATTTTGATCAAATTTTTGGTTGTAAAAATAAATACTAACTAAATTTCCTAATTCATCTTTATAAGAAATACTACTAAGGCTATCATTTTCTAGTTTGATATTATATGTGATATTTTCGTATTTTGCTTCATAATTTTCATGAGATATTAATTTTGCATTTTTAAAAATTGCTTGAAGATTTGGTAAATTTTGCAATTGAGTATAAATGGCTTGTTCTAATTCAGGTTCTATGATAATAACTTCTTTGTTATTGATATAAATCTGCTTTTTATTTGGTTTAGTGTAATTCCAAAAAGCTTTATTTTGAGTAATGATAAAATTTCCCTTATAGTTTAGTGAAGAATTGTTACTTTGCACTTTTTGCTCAAAATCACTGCTAAAATTTTTAAAATTTATATCAAAAGCAAAAATATTACAAGCAAATATCATTAAAAATATAAAATATTTCATAATTATCCTTTAAAATTTAACAAATTATATAAAATTTATGCAAATAAAACTTTTATATAGTTCTAATTAAAATCAAGGTATAATCTAGCATATATTTTTGTAATTAAAGGTAAAAAAATGTTTTCTAGTGTATTTAAAGCAATATTTGGCACCAAAAACGATCGAGAAGTAAAAAAATATTTAAAGAGAGTTGCGCAAATTAATGCTTTAGAGTCAAAATACCAAAATTTAAGTGATGATGAATTAAAACAAAATTTTATAGATTTTAAAACACAAATTCAAAAAGAAGAAAAAACTTTAGACCAAATACTAAATGATGTTTTTGCAATAGTTAGAGAAGTAGGAAAAAGAACGCTTAATATGCGTCATTTTGATGTACAATTAATCGGTGGTATGGTTTTGCATGAGGGAAAAATCGCTGAAATGAAAACTGGGGAAGGTAAAACCTTGGTTGCAACTTTACCTGTTGTATTAAATGCTATGAGTGGCAAGGGTGTGCATGTGGTTACTGTAAATGATTATTTAGCCAAAAGAGATGCAGAGCAAATGAGTGCCATTTACAATTTTTTAGGTTTTAGTGTGGGGGTGATACTTTCAGAGCAAAATAGCGATGAAGCGCATAAAAAAGCTTATGAGTGTGATATAACTTATGGTACAAATAATGAATTTGGCTTTGATTATTTGCGTGATAATATGAAATTTTCAAAACTTGAAAAAGTGCAAAGAGAACATAATTTTGTTATAGTTGATGAAGTAGATAGTATTTTAATAGATGAAGCAAGAACTCCGCTTATTATAAGTGGGCCTACAAATAGAACTTTAGATGGTTATATTAAAGCAAATGAAGTAGCAAAACAAATGCAAAAAGGCCAAGCAGCTGCTACTCCTCAAGAATTGCCAAGTGGTGATTTTGTTGTCGATGAGAAAAATAGAACTATCATGATTACAGAGGCTGGAATTTCTAAGGCAGAAAAATTATTTGGAGTAGAAAATTTATATAGTTTAGATAATGCAATATTAGCCCATCAACTTGATCAGGCTTTAAAAGCACATAATTTATTTGAAAAAGATGTGCATTATGTATTAAGAGATAAAGAAGTTGTAATTGTTGATGAATTTACAGGAAGGCTAAGTGAAGGAAGACGCTTTAGTGATGGCTTGCATCAAGCATTAGAGGCTAAAGAAGGGGTAAAAATTCAAGAAGAGAGTCAAACTTTAGCAGATATTACTTTCCAAAATTACTTTAGAATGTATAAAAAATTAGCAGGTATGACAGGTACTGCACAAACTGAGGCAACAGAATTTTCTCAAATTTATAATTTAGACGTAGTTTCTATACCTACAAATATACCGGTTGCAAGAATAGATAAAGATGATTTGATTTATAAAACACAAGAAGAAAAATTTAAAGCAGTTATTGAAGAGATAAAAAAAGCAAACGCAAAAGGTCAACCGGTTTTAGTAGGGACTGCAAGTATTGAAAGAAGTGAAGTATTTCATAATATGCTTGTAAAAGAACGCATTCCTCATCATGTGCTTAATGCTAAAAATCACGAGCAAGAAGCTTTAATTATCCAAGATGCGGGTAAAAAAGGCGCAGTAACTATAGCTACCAATATGGCAGGTCGTGGGGTTGATATAAAAATAGATGATGAAATAAGAGCTCTAGGAGGGCTTTATATCATAGGAACTGAGCGCCATGAAAGCAGAAGAATAGACAATCAACTTCGTGGGCGTGCAGGACGTCAAGGTGATCCTGGTGTAAGTAGATTTTATTTAAGTTTAGAGGATAATCTTTTGAGAATTTTTGGTGGTGATCGCATTAAAAATATCATGGAAAGATTAGGTATAGAAGAGGGTGAGCATATAGAAAGTCGCATTGTTACAAGAGCTGTTGAAAATGCACAAAAAAAAGTTGAAAGCTTGCATTTTGAAAGTAGAAAACACTTGCTTGAATATGATGATGTGGCTAATGAACAAAGAAAGACTATTTATAATTATAGAAATGAATTATTAGATGAAGAATTTGACTTGCAAGATAAAATTTTAAAAAATATTGTTGAATATAGTAATCATTTAGTAAGTCAAATTTATCTAAATGCAGATCTTGAAGATGATGTTAAACATTTTGAAAGTTTAAAACAAAAAGTAAGTTATGAGTGTAATCTTGAGCTTAGCGAAGCTGATTTTAAAGATTTAGGTGTAATTGAAGTAGAAAATAAATTAAGTGAAATTTTAGAAAAAGCTTACAAAGATAAAATGAGTATTATTGAAGATAAAGAAGCTAGAAGAATTGAAAGAATTTTATATCTTCAAATTTTAGATAATCTATGGAGGGAACATTTATACCAAATGGATATTTTAAAAACTGGTATAGGTTTAAGAAGTTATAATCAAAAAGATCCTTTGGTAGAATATAAAAAAGAAAGCTATAATCTTTTCATGGAGCTTGTTGAGCGTGTTAAATTTGATAGTTTAAAATTACTATTTAATGTAGTTTTTACTCAAAAAGAAGCACAAAATTTTGAAGAAAAAAGCCACGAGCAAAACGAGCAGTTTTTAGCTAATACCACAGAAAGTGGTGTTGATGAAAACGGTGAAGCGCAAATTACTAAAGTGCCTAGAAATTCACCTTGTCCTTGTGGTAGTGGTAAAAAATATAAAGAATGCCATGGTAAAAGTGGTCCTAAAAAAGGTATTTTAGCTTAAGGTATGTAATGAATTTAGTTATAGTTGAAGATGATATAAATATGAGAAAATCACTCGAAATTGCTTTGAGTGAGTATGAAGAATTTACTATAAAATCTTATAAATCAGCAACTGAAGCTTTAAAGAAACTAAATGATGATGTTGATTTGATTATTACAGATATTAATATGCCAGGTATGGATGGTATTGAATTTGTGCAAGCTTGTGAGAATAAATATGATTTTATTATTATTACAGGTAATGCAACACTAAATCGTGCTATAGAGGCAGTAAGGCTTGGGGTAAAAGACTTTCTAGTAAAACCATTTGATATTAATACTTTAGTAACTGCGATAAAACGCGCAAAAATAATTCAAGAAAAGACTTCTAAAAAAACAAATAAAAAGACTGTCAAAAAAGATGAAAATCAAGATTTTTATGGCACTTCTAAGGCTTTGGAAAATTGTTTAAAATTAGCTACAAAAGCTGCTAAAACAGATGCAAGTGTGCTTTTTTTTGGAGAAAGTGGGGTAGGTAAAGAAGTTTTTGCAAATTTTGTGCATAAAAATTCAAAAAGAGCACAAAAGCCTTTTGTAGCAATTAATATGGCGGCAATTCCATCAAATTTGATAGAAAGTGAGCTTTTTGGTTTTGAAAAAGGTGCATTTACTGATGCTAATACTACTAAAATAGGATTATTTGAGCTTGCTAATGAGGGCACTTTGTTTTTAGATGAAATAGGTGAAATGCCTTATGAAATTCAAGCAAAATTATTAAGAGCCTTGCAAGAAAAAGAAATTACAAGATTAGGAAGTACTAAAAGTATAAAGATTGATGTAAGAATTATTAGTGCAACTAATGCTCATATAGAAAAAAAGATTGCAGATAATGAATTTAGACAAGATTTATATTATAGACTTAATACTATTCCTATTAATATACCACCACTAAGAGAGCGTCAAGAAGAAATTTTACAAATTGCGCAAAAGGTACTACTTGATACGTGTAAAGAATATGATTTTAATGAAAAAACTTTAAGTCAAGAAGCACAAGATGCTTTGCTAGCTTATGATTTTCCAGGTAATATTAGAGAGTTGATTTCTATTATACAAAGAGCTTGTATTTTAAGTGAAAATGATGAGATTAGTGCTCAAGATTTATTCTTAGAAAGTAGAAAAAGTAAAGATATTAAAAATCTTGAAAAAGAATTGATTTTAGAAGCTTTAAAAAATTCACAAGATATTACAGAAGCAGCTAAGCTTATAGGGATGAGTGAGAAAATTTTTAGTGAAAAAATGAAAAAATATAATATTACTTAAAAAGGACGGACAATGAAAAAAATAGCTATTGTAGGTGCAACAGGAGCAGTTGGTGAAGAACTTTTAAATGTCTTAGACGAGCTTGATTTTCCAGTTGAAAGTATTTTACCATTAGCAAGTGCAAAAAGCGCAGGTAGTGAAGTAGAATTTAGAGGTAAAAGTTATAAAGTAAAAGAATTAACTCCAAATGTTTTTAAAGAAAATCCTGTAGATATTGCTTTTTTTAGCGCTGGAGGAAATATAAGTGCTGAGTATGCAAAATACGCAGTAGAATGTGGTGCTGTGGTAATTGATAATACAAGTCATTTTAGAATGGATGAGAATGTTCCTTTAGTGGTTCCTGAATGTAATAGTGAAGATATTAAAGATTGGGAAAAAACAGGAATTATTGCTAATCCAAATTGTTCTACTATACAAATGGTACATGTTTTAAAACCACTTGATGATGTATTTAATCTAAAAAGAGTAGACGTAAGTACTTATCAAGCAGCAAGTGGCGCAGGTAAAGAAGGTATGGAAGAATTGGTTCAAGGAATGCAAAGTTTTTTTGCTTTTAAATTAGATGAATTTGAAGCAAAAACTTTTCCTTATACCTTAGCTTTAAATTTGATTCCTCAAATCGATGTTTTTAGCGACAATGGCTACACCAAAGAAGAATTAAAAATGGTGAATGAAACGCAAAAAATATTGCATAAAAAACTTGAAATTTCAGCCACTTGCGTAAGAGTCCCTGTGCTTAGAAGTCATAGTGAAGCCATTACTATGCATTTTGAAAAAGATGTTGATGTTGCTAAAGTTAGAGAGATACTTTCTAAAGCACCAAGTGTTGTTGTGATTGATGATGTAGAAAATAAAAAATACCCTATGCCACTTTTTACAAGTGATACTAACGAAACTTATGTAGGAAGAATTAGACGTGATATTAATCACAAAAACATTTTACATTTATGGTGCGTGGCTGATCAAATTCGTGTAGGAGCTGCTACAAATGCAGTGCGTATTGCGCAAAAATGGCTAGAATTGGTTTAAAAAGGAGAAAAATGCTAGAAAGATTTTTTGAGAATTTATTAGTTAAAAGTCGTTTGGTTACTATTTTACCTGTAATTTTTGGTTTAATAGGAGCTTTTGTTTTATTTTTTATCGCAAGTTATGATGTGATTAAAGTTTTAAAGTATGTATTTGAATACTTTATGTTGCCAAATTCTACGGTAGATTTGCATGAAGATATTGTTGGTTTGATCATAGGAGCTGTGGATTTATATTTGATGGCTTTGGTTTTATTTATTTTCTCTTTTGGAATTTATGAGCTTTTTATTAGCGAAATAGAGGATTTTAAACAAACAAAGCAGTCAAAAGTTTTAGAAGTGCATAGTTTGGATCAGCTAAAAGATAAGCTTGCAAAAGTAATTATCATGGTTTTAGTTGTAAATTTTTTCCAAAGAATTTTACAAATGCAACTTAATACAGTTTTGGATATGACTTATTTGGCAGGTTCTATTTTGGCTCTTTGTGTGGGGCTTTATTTCTTGCATAAAAGTGATCATTAATAAGGAATAAAAATGGTTTTTATTGATGCGTGTTTTAAAAAATCAACCCCTTATACTCCAGTTTGGATGATGCGTCAAGCAGGAAGATATTTACCTGAATACATGGAAGTTAGAGCAAGCGCTGGAGATTTTTTATCACTTTGCAAGGACTATAAAAAAGCAAGTGAAGTTACTTTGCAACCTGTGGATATTTTGGGTGTTGATGCAGCTATTATTTTTTCAGATATTTTAGTGGTGCCTTTAGAAATGGGTATGGATTTAAAATTTGAAAAAGGCGAAGGGCCGGTATTTTCAAATCCCATTAAAACTAAGGAAGATTTGGAAAGATTAGATGTTGAAAAAAGTGTTAAAAATCTTTCTTATGTTTATGATGCACTAGCACTTACTAGAGAAAAACTTGTGTATGATAAAGCTTTGATTGGTTTTTGTGGAAGTCCTTGGACTATTGCTACTTATATGATAGAGGGTGGTGGTAGCAAAAATTATGCAAAATGTAAAAAATTAGTTTATCAAAATCCTGAATTTTTACATCAAATTTTATCTAAACTCACTTTGGCTTTAAAGTATTATATCCAAGAGCAAATTAAAGCAGGTGCTAATGCTATACAGATATTTGATAGTTGGGCAAGTGCTTTAGAAAAAGAAATGTTTTTTGAGTTTTCTTTTAAATATATGCTTGAAATTGCTGATTTTATTAAAGAAAAATATCCACATATTCCTGTGATTTTATTTCCTAAAGGTGTTAGTGGATTTTTAGATGATATAAGTGGTAATTTTGATGTTTTTGGTGTAGATTGGAGTACGCCTTTAGAATTAGCAAAAGAAAAACTAAGCGCTAAATACACTTTACAGGGCAATATGGAGCCTTGTAGATTGTATGATAAAAAGGCGATTGAAATAGGAGTGGATAAAATTTTAAATATCATGCAAGATAGTGCACATATTTTTAACCTAGGACATGGTATTTTGCCTGATATTCCTGTTGAAAATGCTAAATATTTTATCAAGTTAGTTCAAGAGAAATCTAAAAAGTGAATAAAATTACCTTTGGCCCCATAAGCTCAAGAAGATTTGGGCTTTCTTTAGGGGTTGATTTAAGTCCAAATCAAAAGCAATGTAATTTTGATTGTGTATATTGTGAGTTGCAAGCTGCAAAACCTGTGGAAAAATCTTTAGTATATCCAAAAATTCAAGATATCTTAGAACAAGTAAAACAAGCTTTATCTAGTAATGTGAAATTTGAATTTCTTACATTAACTGCAAATGGTGAACCTAGTTTATATCCTCATTTAAAAGAATTAGTTTGTGAGTTAAATAAAATAAAACAAGATAAAAAACTCTTAATATTAAGTAATGGTAGTGGTGTGTTAAATACACATGCATTTGATGCTTTAATGGATATTGATGTGGTTAAATTCAGTCTTGATAGTGCTAAAGAAAAAACATTTTATAGGATAGATAGAGCTTTAAAACAAATTAAGCTTGAAATAATGATTGAAAAAATGATAATTTTTAGGAAAAAATTTCCAGGTGAGCTTATCATGGAAGTATTGATTGTACAAGGCTTAAATGATAGTAAAGAAGAAATGTTAGCTTTAAATGAAGTATTTGATAAAATAAAGCCATCAAGAGTAGATTTTAGCACTATTGATAGACCTCCAGCTTATCCTGTTAAAGGTATATCTATGGAAAAATTAGAAGAATTAAGTATGTATATTACTAGTGTGCCTGTTGTGCTTGCTAAGCATTATTATAAAGGCGAAAAGATTGATTTTAATACTCAAGAGCTTTTGAAGATGTTACAGCTTAGAGCGCAAAGTGAATTTGATATAGAAAATAAATTTAGTCAATATAGCAAAGAGGTATTGGAAAAATTAATTAAAGAGCAAAAAGTCGTTGTAAAAAATTTAGCAGGAGTAAATTTTTATAAAAAAATATAATTTTTTGTAAAAAACTCTTGACAAAAGTTGTTTTTTCTTATATAATACCATTTCTTATTTATTGATGTTCCGGATTAGCTCAGCGGTAGAGTAGTCGGCTGTTAACCGATTGGTCGTAGGTTCGAATCCTACATCCGGAGCCACTTCATAAAATTATTCCCATATATTATAGTGTATTAACAAGTTAATTTATAATTTATTTTTGTATATATTTTTTAAGAATTAATTAGTATTTTCTTGTTTTATGAAAATACTAATTTTTAATATCAAAAGTAAAGAATTTGCTTTCAAAATTATTACCTACTTTTTCATATTGAAACATAGCAGGTTCTAGGTTTTGCACTTCATGGTATAAAAGTCCTAAAGCAAGCCTTGCTTCTAAGGTTTCTTCGTTTTCCAATCTTGCTAGTTCAAGTAAGGCTATAGCTGAATTTGGATTGTTTGAGCCTATTGCTGCAACTGCAGCTAAAAATAAAGTTTGCGCATCTTTGATTTTATAATCATCTATTAAAATATTGTAAAGCGTATATGCTTCTTGGTATTCTTTTGCAAAAATATCAACATAAGCTAGAGCAAAAATCAGCCCGATGGAGTTTTTATTGCTCATGGCAAGTCTTTTTTTAATGTCGTTTCTAACATGATTAAGCAAGCCTGTTATTTGCATAAGTGTTACATAACTATCTTTAACTATTCCAGCTCCGCCAAATAAAGAATTATAATCAAGTTTGGTAGTTAAAAAATACATTTGTGCTTGTTTGGCATACTCTTTAATATCAAGATTTGTATTTTTAGAATTAAAATATAAAATATTGCTAATAATATCTTTATTTAATAGATCTTTTAATTCCTTAATTTTTTGATTTCTTAAAGTTTCAAGATTATTGCCATTAGCAGCTATAATAGCAAACATTAGTTCTAAAGGTGTATTGTTTGTGTTTGAAAGATTATCTAAATAAGGGATCATGGCGGTAAAATCATTTTTGGCTAAATGCAATAAGTATTTAAATATATTATGATTTTGATCTATAGTGTTGTCTGCTTGGAGATTTTCTAAAAGTTCATTAGCTAGTTTAGTATAATCTTTTTTTACTAAATCCATACAATATATAGCAAAAATCCCTGCGATATAATTTTTGGGATTTAAATGATATGCGGTTGAAAAATGCTTATAGGCATTGTTATAATCTTGTAATTGTGCATAAGTTAGCGCAAGATTATAATGAATTACATCGTGAGCATGATAAATTTCACTTAAGTTTTTAAATTCTTGATTTGCTTCTCTTAAATGAAAATTAAAAGCTAAATTAATAGCATGAGATAATTCTATATTAACCCCTGATAAAGCCTTACTTTTAACAAGCAATTCATTTTCGTATTCATAACCTTGTATAAAATTACCCAAATCAGCCTTTGTGATAAGCTCCATACTTTGCTTAATATCAAAAACACGATAAGGCGAGAAGTAAAACAGCAAATCATAAATTTGTTGTTTTCCGGTAATCAATCTTTTGGCAAAATGCTGTTGGGCTATGTCGATATTTGAAAAATTTCTTTTTAATCTAGTTTTTATATTATAATATTTTGAACCTATATTTCTATCTTTTATATATAAAGCTTTTAAAATTTGAGCTCCGCTTTCAAATTGCCCTGTTTTTAATTCTACTAAAGCTAGAGCAACTTTACTTCTTGCTTCATGATTTTCTATTTTTGAAGCTTTTTCAAGATATTCTTTAGCTTTTTGATATTCACCTGATTTTGCATATAATAAGCCCAAGGGCAAACTTGCTTCGTAATCTTCTTGTTTTTGTAAAAATTCAATAGCATTTTTTTCTGATTTTAATAATGCATAAATTTTTGCTCCAAGGTAGTAAGATTCACTTTGGTATCCATTAATATTATTTGAACGCATAAACATCTGTAAAGCTTCAGGATAAAATCCTTGATAATAATTAATTAAGCCTAGGTAATAATCATACAAAGATGATTTAGAATCTTGTGGTAAATGTACTTTTGCTAAGTCAAGATAATAATTAAATTTTTCTTTATTACCAAGATTAAAATAGCATACAGCTATATTGATGGCCGCAGCTACTTTATGTTCTTCTAATTCTAAAGATTGTTTAAAATTTTCAATGGCACTAGCATAGTCTTTTTGTTTCATTTGAGCTACGCCAAGATTATAGCTAGATAAGGATTGATTGAAAATATTAATATTATTATAAAGTTCTAAAGCGCTTTCTACATCACCTTTTTCGTATAATAAATTTGCTTTTTGCACTACAAGATCTAATGCTGATTGTTTTACTTTAGTGATGCTTGTGCTAGTATTATCATCTAAGATTTGAGTATTTAAAGCGGATTTTTTATCTTCTTTGAAGACTATGAGTAAAATTAAAACTACAAGCAGTATTAGAGCAAGACCTCCAAGCGCAGAAATTAAAATAATAAATTTTTTATCAAAAAGCTTTTTTTTCTCTTCAGGTTGTGGTGTTTGAGGTTCTTCTTCTACTCTTTGAAAGGTGCTTTCTTCCTCCTCTAATTCAGGAGGTATCATACCAGGAGGGATAGCTTGCTCTTCTACTCCTGGATTTTCATCTATCTCAGAGAAAGCTTTTTCTTGATTATCTTGTTCTTTAAGTGTTACTTCTTCGGCCATGTTTTCTCTTAAAAGTATTTTCTTAATACATCAGGAATTCTTATATTTCCATCTTTTTCTTGATAATTTTCCATAATAGCTACTAAGGTTCTACCAACAGCTAATGAAGAGCCATTAAGTGTATGTACTAATTCGTTTTTGCCTTTATCATTTTTAAAGCGAATTTTTGCACGTCTTGCTTGAAAATCTTTACAATTAGATACAGAGCTAATTTCACGGTATTTATTTTGCGATGGAAGCCAAACTTCTAAATCCACTGTTTTTGCAGCTGAAAAACCTAAATCTCCAGTACAAAGCATCAAATGCCTATGTGCTAGACCTAAAGAACTTAGTAAGTCACTAGCACAATTTAGCATTTCTTCAAACATTAGCTCGCTTTGATCAGGCTTGCATATGCTAACAAGCTCTACTTTTTCAAATTGATGTTGTCTTATAATACCTCTTGTGTCTCTACCTGCACTTCCTGCTTCTTGTCTAAAACAAGCACTATAGCAAGTCATTTTTAAAGGTAATTCTTCTTGAGTTAAAATTTCATTAGAATAAAGATTAGTTACAGGAATTTCAGAAGTTGAGATGAGGTATAAATCATCATTTTCTACCTTATACATATCATCTTTAAATTTGGGAAGTTGTCCGGTGCCATACATGGTCGCACTATTTACTAAAAATGGCACATTAACTAACTCAAAACCTCTGCTTCTATTAAAATCTATCATATAATTTACCAAAGCTCTACTTAGTAAAGCCCCTTCGTTCTTAAGCACACAAAAGCGACTTTGTGAGATTTTAACTCCTCTTGTAAAATCAAGCCAATTTAATTTTTCTCCTAAATCATGATGTTCTTTGATTTCAAAATCAAAACTAGGTGGAGTTAAAACTTTTTTTAATTCTACATTCTCATCCTCATCTTCTCCAAAAGGCACGCATTCATCAGGGATATTTGGTATTGCTAGAGCAATTTGTTCTAGTTTTTCTTCTAATTCATTAACGATTTTTGATTGAGTATTAATTTTTTCTTTATTTTGACTTAGTTGTGCTTTTAAACTTTCTTTATCTTGCGCTGTTGCAAGTTCTTTGCTAAATTTGTTTTGAAAAGCTTGAAATTCTTCTAAAAGTGCTTTTTCTTTTTTTAAATTTATAAATAAATCACTCAGTTCTTTAAGTAAATTTTCATCCACTTTTTTAGCTTTTAGTTTTTGTGCAATTTCATCAAAATTATTTTGCAAAAGTTTTAAATCTAACATTCTAACTCCTTTTATAGTCCTATTTTAGCATAAATTTTTTCCATTGTTTCTTGGGCTTGTTTTTTTGCTTTGTTTGCTCCAAATTCTAAAATCTCTTCGATTTTAGAAGGATTAGCTAATAATTTTTCATATTCTTCCTTAGCCAAGGCAAAATACTCACTAACGATTTCATTTAAATACATTTTAAAATGCCCATAGCCTTCGCCACCTTTTTCATAACGGCTTTTTAAAGCTTCTTGTTCTGTTTTGTTTAAAAACAATTTTGCGATTTTAAATATATTGCAATTTTGCCAATCTTTTGGATCTTCTAAAGCTGTACTATCTGTGACAATGGAAGAAATTTGTTTTTTAATAGCTTTTGGTGTATTGAAAATATCAATTGTATTTTGATAGGACTTACTCATTTTAGCTCCATCAGTACCAGGTACTACAGCAACTTCATCATTAACTTTAGCTTGAGGTAGAGTAAAAATTTCGCCCCATTCATTATTTACTTTTAAGGCTATATCTCTTGCTATTTCAACGTGTTGAATTTGATCTTTACCCACAGGAACTACTTGAGCATTAAAAAGTAAAATATCTGCAGCCATTAAAACAGGGTAAGAAAAAAGTCCATGGTTGGCATTTAAACCTTTGGCAATTTTATCTTTATAGCTATGCGCTCTTTCTAAAAGCCCCATTGGGGTAAATTGAGAAAGAATCCAATAAAGCTCCATTACTTCTTTTACATCACTTTGTAGCCAAAATACGCTTTTTTGTGGATCGATCCCTAAACTCAAAAAAGCTGCTGCAGCTTTGAGTGAATTTTGTCTGAGTTTTTCTCCATCAAAACTTGAAGTCATAGCATGATAATTTGCTATAAACATATACATTTGATTTTCTTCTTGCATATTTAGCATTTGCCTTATAGAGCCAAAATAATTTCCTATATGTAAATCCCCACTTGGCTGTAATCCCGTAATAACTCTCATTTTACCTCTTTTTTAATTTCTTTAATAATCTCATTAACGTTTTTATTTTCAATATCTATAATAATATTTGCCTTTTTTTCGTATTTTTTTGCTCTTTGATCAAAAAGAATTTTGGCATTATTTGTATTTGCAAATAAAGGTCTAGTGGTTAATTCTTCTTTGCTTAGTCTTTGTAAAAGATAATCAAAACTTGCTTTTAAATAAACAATAATACCAATATTTTTTAATTTTTTTTGCTCTATAAAACCACCGCCACTTGCAATGGAGCAATTTTGCAAACAATGTAAAAATAAAGCTATTTTTTGCTCTTCTTTACGAAATTTTTTCTCTCCATATGTTTTAAAAATTTCACTAATTTCAAGATTATATTTTTCTTTGATCAAACTATCTGTATCTAAAAAGATTTTATCATATTTTTTAGCATAAGCTCTTGCTATGGTTGTTTTACCACAGCCCATAAAACCCACAAAAAGGAGATTATCCTTCTTGTTCATCTTTGCTACCTTTTTTTCTTGAAGCTAAAATCAAAGGAACACCTTCAAAATTAAATTGTTTTCTAATTTGATTTTGCAAATAGCGCTTATAGCTAAAATGTAAAGCTTTTGGTCTATTCATAATTAGAGCTATTTTTGGAGGTGCTAAGTCATATTGAACTGCATAATAAATTTTTACTAATTTACCATAATCATGTGGTAGTGGATGAGCTCTTGTGGCTTCTTCCACTAAAGCATTTAATTTTGCAGTTGGAATTTTTTGCGTGAAATTGGCAAAAACTTCTAAGATTTTATCTAAAAGCACATGTACTCTTTTTCCGCTTAAAGCTGATACACTTACAACGGGTGCATAAGCTAGAAATTTAAAACGATCTAGTTTTAATTCTTTTAAAGTTTTATCAAAATCAAGTTCGCTTTTATCCCATTTATTAAGCACGATAATCACACCTAAACAATGTTTAGCAGCAAGTCCTGCAATACGCTCATCAAGTTCATTAAAACCCTCAGCTGCATCAAGTACTAAAAGTGCAATTTGAGCATTAGCTAGGGCATATTCAGTTCTATTTAGCGCATAACGTTCCAAGCCTTGTATTTTCCCGCGTTTTCTAATCCCTGCAGTATCTACAAACTCAATGATTTTATCTTTATGCATAATGCTTTCATTAACAGGATCAATCGTAGTACCTGCTATATCGCTTACCACGCTACGTTCTTCTTTTACTAAAGCATTTAAAAGACTTGATTTTCCTACATTTACCCTGCCGATAATTCCTACTTTAATATGGTTTTCATTGATGGTTTTTAGTTTAAAATCTCCGCTATTTTCATCAAAATTTTCTAAATAACTTTCAAAGTCTTCTTCTTCATCTGCATTTAAAAAACTTTCATTTAAAAACTTACCAGCCCACATGCAAAGTTCATCAATGCCTATATTATGTGTAACCGAGATGTTAAAAACTTCTTTTACTCCAAAATTAGAAAATTCCCAAGATCTTTCTTCATCTTTTTTGTTATCGACTTTATTGATTACTAAAGCTATGGGTTTATTGAGTTTTTTCATTTCATAAAAAAATGCTTTATCTTCATCATCAGGTAAAAATTTACCATCCACCATATAAAAGATAATATCACTATTTTTAGCAGCTTTAAGCGAATTTGCTTTGACATTTTTAAAAAGCTCATTGCTCTCATCAAGTCCGCCACTATCTATTAATAGGGCTTTTTTGCCATCAATTTCTACCTCTATTTTGTTTGTATCTCTTGTAGTCCCGCTTATGTCACTGGTGATAGCTATACGTTTTCTTGCAAGTCTATTAAAAAGACTTGATTTGCCAACATTTGGTTTTCCTATTAAAATAATACTTTGCATTAATACTCATTTTTTAAATTTTTATTTGTGATTATATAAAAATTGCCTTAAAATTAAGCAAAAAAGACTAAAATAACGGGAATTTTTATATGGAATTTATATGTTAAGAATAGTTAAAAAGAATTTAGGTATATATTTTATGATTATTGCTTCCATAGAATTTGCATTTGTAGGTGCTTGTGCAAAAATTCTTAGTGAAGAATTATCATCGATCGAAATTATGTTTTTTAGAAATATCATAGGCACAGCTTTTATGCTTTATGCGCTTTCAAAATTAAATTTTCATAAAAGTGGTGGGCATTTAGGTTTGCTGATTTTTAGAGGTGTTATAGGGACAATCGCTTTATATCTTTTCTTTTATAATGTTTCTAATATTTCATTAGGTGGTGCTTTTGCTTTTCAAAAAACAGCACCTATTTTTATAGCTTTGATCGCTTTTTTGTTTTTTAAAGAAAGTTTAGGATTAAAAGCTTGTTTTGGGATTTTGATTGCTTTTATAGGGGTGTTGTTAATTTGTCAGCCTTTTGCAGATAGCACTACGCATTCAGGTTTTGATTTAAAAAATAGTATTTTGGGAATTTTAAGTGGTTTTTGTGCAGCTTTAGCGCTAACTAGTGTAAGAGAACTTAGAAAATCATACCCAGCGCCTTTTATAGCTTTATCTTTTGTTTTAATTGGTACTCTTATGCCTTTAATATCTATGATTATAGGTTCTTTTTATGAAATAAAAGAGCTTGATTTTTTAATTGCTCCTTTTGTTATGCCTAGTCTTAAAGCTTGGATTTTTATTGTTTTGATGGGAATTTTTGGAGCAATGTATCAAATTCATGTTACTAAAGCTTATGGAGTAGCAAAAAAGGCAGGAGTTGTTGCAGGAGTTAGTTATATAGATGTAGTTTTTACTTTGTTTTTAGGTATATTATTAGGAGATGAATTTCCTAGTTTTATGGTTTTTATAGGAATTTTTAGCATTATTTTAGGAGGAATTATTTTGGTTAGTAAGCAAACAAAAGGAAAGAAAAATGGAAAATAAAACAGATTTAATTTATGGTTTAGAAGATAAACCACCTTTTGCTAAGGCATTTTTTGCTGCATTGGTGCATTTGATGGCTATGTTTGTGGCTGTGATTACACCTGCTTTATTAATTTGCAAAGGTCTTGGAATAGATGATACTAATACAGCAAGAATTATTTGTATGTCGCTTTTTGCTTCAGGTGTTGCTTCGCTTTTGCAGATTAAAACTTGGGGTCCTATAGGGAGTGGGCTTTTATCTATTCAAGGGACTAGTTTTAACTTTGTTGCGCCTATTATACTAGGTGGGCTTGTTTTAAAAAATAATGGTTTATCGCAAGAAGCAATGCTTGGAGCTATTTTTGGTACTTTAATGCTTTGTTCTACTACTGAAATGATTATTTCTCAAATTTTACCTTTTGTAAGAAGAGTGATTTCGCCTTTGGTTTCTGGTATAGTAGTGATGATTATAGGTCTTAGTTTGATTAATGTTGGCCTTGTGAGTGCAGGAGGTGGATTTGCGGCTAAAGCAAGTGGTGAATTTGGTTCTTTGCAAAATTTATTATTAGCCGGAGTTGTGATTTTAAGTATTATTGTTTTAAATCGTTTTAATAATGCCTATATAAGAATTTCTTCTTTGTTTATAGCTATGATAATAGGGCTTTTGGTAGCTATGACTTTTGAAAATTTTAGCTTTAATTTTAATGAAAATTTGCCTTTAGTGTTTTTACCTGATCCTTTACATTATGGTTTGAGTGTTGATTATAATCTCATTTTACCTTTGATTTTGGTTTTTATGGTAACTTCTTTAGAAACAATTGGTGATATTAGTGCCACTAGTGAAGTTTCAAATCAGCCGGTTAAAGGTGAACTTTATGCAAAAAGATTAAAAGGTGGAGTTTTAGCAAATGGTTTTAATTCTTTTGTTTCAGCCTTTTTTAATACTTTTCCAAACTCATGTTTTGGGCAAAACAATGGTGTCATAGCCCTAACAGGTGTTGCAAGTCGCTATGTAGGGTTTATTGTAGCTTTTATGTTGATGATTTTAGGTTTATTTCCTATTGTGGCTGATATTACTTTACAAATTCCAGAGCCTATTTTAGGTGGAGCAACTTTAGTAATGTTTGGCACTATAGCTGCAACAGGAGTTAGGATTATTTCTAAAGAAAATTTAAACCGTCGTTCTATTATCATTATAGCTATGAGTTTGGGTATAGGGCTTGGAGTTTCTAATAATCCTGATATTTTAGAATTTATGCCAATGTGGTTTAAAACTTTATTTTCTTCAGGGATTGCAGCAGGTGGGATTACAGCTATTATTTTAAATTTTGTTTTCCCTCTTGAAGAAAATAATAAAAATAAAGTAAAATAATAAAAAACAAGGAAAAATGATGAAAAAAATGATACTAATAGCAGGGCCTTGTGTGATAGAAAATGAAGAACTTGTTTTTAAGGTTGCACAAGAGCTTGAATGCTTTTTAAAAGATGATAGAATTGATTTTTATTTTAAATCAAGCTTTGATAAAGCAAATAGAACTAGTATTAATAGTTTTAGAGGACCAGGTCTTGAAAAAGGTTTGGAAATTTTGCAAAAAGTTAAAGATAAATTTGGCATGCAAATTTTAACTGATATTCATGAGAGTTCTCAAGCAAGTATTGCGGCTGAAGTTGTAGATGTTTTACAAATTCCTGCCTTTTTATGTAGGCAAACTGATTTATTAGTAGCTGCTGCTAAAACAAAGGCTAAGGTAAATGTAAAAAAAGGGCAATTTTTAAATCCTGAAGATATTAAATACAGCGTAGCTAAAATTTTACAAACTAGAGGCATTAACGAAGAAGGTTTTGAAATAGCCAAAGAAAATGGGGTTTTTGTAGCTGAGAGAGGTTCTAGTTTTGGCTATGGAAATTTGGTTGTAGATATGAGAAGTTTGGTTATCATGAGAAAATATGCTCCGGTTGTTTTTGATGCTACTCATAGTGTGCAAATGCCAGGAGCAAATGGTGGAAGTAGTGGAGGCAAAAGTGAATTTGTAGAGCCTTTAGCAAGAGCTGCTGCCAGTGTGGGTGTGGATGGATTTTTCTTTGAAACGCACATTGATCCTTGTAAGGCTTTATGTGATGGACCAAATATGCTTGATCTTTCAAGACTTAAAAATTGCGTGAATACGCTTTTAAAAATTCAAGAAATCATTTAAAAAAGGAAAAATATGAATATAATAGAGGGAAATTTAAGTTTAAAAGGTGACGAGAAAATTGCAATTATCAATGCAAGATTTAATCATATCATCACAGATCGTTTAGTTGAAGGTGCTAAAGATGCTTTTTTAAGACATGGGGGCAAGGAAGAAAACTTAAGTCTTATTTTAGTTCCAGGTGCTTTTGAAATTCCTTTTGCATTAAAACAAGCTTGTGAGAGTAAAAAATTTGATGGAATTTGTTGTGTTGGAGCGGTAATTCGTGGAAGTACGCCACATTTTGATTATGTGGCAGCTGAAACTACTAAAGGTATAGCAAGTGTAGGGCTTGGAGCTAATGTGCCTGTAAGCTTTGGGGTTTTAACAACTGATACCTTAGAGCAAGCCATAGAAAGAGCAGGTAGCAAAGCAGGTAATAAGGGTTTTGAAGCTATGCTTACTGTGGTTGAAATGCTTAATTTAATCCAAAAAATTAAGGCTTAAAATGGCTACTAGACACCAAGTAAGACAAAGTATTGTTTCTTTGCTTTATGCAGCACAGTTAAATCAAGAAAATAAAGATTTTATCAATGAATTTTTAGATGAGAAAAAAATTCGCAACGATCAAAGAAAATTCACTCTAGATTTATATAATGGCATTAATGAGCAACTTACTTTGCTTGATGAGAAAATCAATGAGTGTTTAAAAGAGCATAAGTTAGATGGAGTGGCTAGTATAGAAAAAGCTATTTTGCGTTTGGGTGCTTATGAGATTTTATTTACTTCTACGCAAAAAGCGATTATTATTAATGAGGCTATAGAGCTTGCAAAAGAAATGGCAGGGGATAATGCTCCTAAATTTATCAATGGAGTACTAGATAAAATCAACAAGGAAGCGCAATGAAACTTTGTGTGGCTTTTGATGTGGCAAGCTATGATGAGTGTATAAATTTAGCCAAAGAATTAAAAGGCTTAGACCTTTGGGTTAAAATAGGGCTTAGATCGTATTTAAGAGATGGGGTAAAGCTTTTAGAGACGATTAAAAAAGTGGATGATTTTAAAATATTTTTAGATCTAAAACTTTATGATATACCAAATACTATGGCAGATGCTTGTGAAGAGCTTGCTAAGCTTGATGTAGATATGTTTAATATTCATGCAAGTGCAGGTAAAAGTGCTATGTGTATGATTATGGAGCGTTTAAATGCTTTAAGTAAAAGACCTTTGGTGCTTGCTGTATCTGCTTTAACTAGTTTTGATGAGCAAGAATTTTTTAGTGTATATAAACAAGATATCAAACAAGCTGTTAAGGATTTTTCTAAAATTAGCTACGAAAGTGGTCTTGATGGTATGGTTTGCTCGGTATATGAAAGTTTGTTGATAAAAGAAAACACTAATTCAAATTTTATCACATTAACCCCTGGAATTCGCCCCTTTAAAGAAAATTTAGATGATCAAAAAAGAGTAGCTGATATACAGTGTGCTAAGGATAATTTGTCAGATTTTATTGTGGTTGGAAGACCTATTTATAAAGCAAAAGAACCTAGAAAGGTTTGCGAGGATATATTAGAGCATTTAAAATAAGCCTAAAGGCTTATTTTAAATATACTTTCATTTTTTTATTTTCCAAAATAATTCCATCATCGTCGCTAATAATTTGAAAATCTCCGTTGAAATTTCTTAAGAAATTATCTTCAAATTTCATAGACTCTTGATCGCAAAGCATTTTTGTTGAAGCAAGATTATCTTCTATTTTAATGCTATTTCCTTGATCTTTATAGTTTCCAAAAAATCTGTTACATCCTGAAACACCAAAAACTCTTTTGTCTTTATTATCAAAACTAATGCTTGCTTTAGAATTTTGAGGAAGTTCATAACTTTTTCCATTAGCTTCATAAGAACTTATAGTAAATTCTTTATTTTGTAAATCATCAACACTTAAATTTGCCACAGAACACCCACTAAAAATAGCTAAGCTTGCTATACTTAATGTAATTATTTTTTTCATTTTGATTCTCCTTATACATGAAAATGTTTTAATTCATCTTCTAAATTTTGACAAACTACATTTAACTCATGAGCAACATCAAGTAAAATTTTTGAAATTTCTTCGTTTTTATCACTTAATTTTACTGTTTCTTGCATTTTATCAAGCAAAGATTGTAAAGTTTCTTGTGTGCTTGAGATTTTTTGCATACAAGCATTTGCTAAATCTCTTGCATTTTCATTGCAAACTTTTACTTCATTAGTTCCTTCTACAAGATCTTTTGCATCTTGATTTAAAGAATTAATTTCTTTAGCATTGTGTTTTAACTCTTTGGAAACTTCATTAATACTATCTACTAATTGCTTGGTGACAATAGCAATATTTTTTAAAAATTCCTCTGAGTTTTGAGCAAGATTTCTTACATCTTCAGCAATAACTGAAAATCCGCGACCAAATTCTCCAGCACGTGCTGCTTCAATACCCGCATTTAATGATAAAAGATTAGTTTTATCGGCAATTTCTCCCATCATATCAGAAGCTTTTTTAATCTCTTCTGCTTGTTTTTCCATAACTTCAACTTTTTGAGATAACACATCTTCATTTTCTGCAACAACTCTTACTTTATCTACTACCTGATTTAGTGAATCAAGCATAGTATTTAAAACTTCAAAAGATTTTGTATTTGCCTTGTTTGCATTATTTGAAAGTTCAGCAAGATCTTGTAACTCTGTATGAATTTGCTCACTTAAATGATAAGATTCATCGGTTTTTGTATGACCTTCTTTAGTTCTATTTGCTAGATCAAGTGCATTAGCATTTAAAAGTTTAGATTGTTTATCTACCATTTGAGAATTTTCATTAGTAGAAATTACTGCATTTTGAATTTTTTCAATAAATTGATTAATATAAGTACAAGCTTTGCCTATCTCATCAGTGCTTTTTATGTTAATTCTTGCGCGTAAATCTCCATCGCCACTAGCTAGCTCTTTGGCATGTTTTAAAAGATCTAAAACAGGATTACCTACAACTATTTTTAAAATATAAAGCACAGCAAAAACAGTAAAAAGTAAAGCTATGCTAAAAATAACAATATAAGTTCTAGCTGAGCTTGCTAAATCATCATCTACATGTTTTAAGTCATTATACATATCCATAACCCCTAAAACATCACCTTCTTTAGCGTTTGCATGGCAAGCAAGACAACCCTCGTTAGCAATTAATGGACGTATAAGCCTTAGATAATGTCCTTGATCATTGTTAATCTCAACTGCTTTAATTTCTGGCTTGTTAAATTGCTCATTGATAATACTTTCATTACTTTTTGTGTATTTTTGCATTTCAAAAAGCTCAACGGTGCTTTTTGAAGGATAAATTTTAATATCTTTTATACCTTCTATCTCACCTGCTTCTTTTATAGCTTGTTCTATAATGGCAGGATCACCCAAATTCATCGCCATTCTTAGTGTTTGAAAAACAGAAGTGCTTAAGGTATCTAAATTTGCACGGCTGATTCTATCGGTCGTTTGCTGAGAGTCTTTTTGTAAAATAATTTGCATAATAATAAAACTAATTAGCAATGTAGAAATCATTGCTAAAGATATCTTTGCACCTATGCTTTTAAACATTTAAACTCCTTGTGTTAATGTAAAAAGTGTCTTACGCCACTAAAATATAGTGCAATACCATATTCATTAGCAGCTTGGATGATATCCTCATCTCTTATGCTTCCACCTGGTTCAATAATAGCTTTTACGCCTATTTTGCTAGCCTCATCTATGCTATCTCTAAATGGAAAGAAAGCCTCGCTTGCTAAAACACAACCATTTAAATCAAGTCCCATTTCCTTAGCTTTATTAATAGCTGCTTTAGCTGCATCAATACGACTTGTCATACCCATGCCAATAGCCACCATAGCGCCATTTTTTACATAAACTACGTTATTTGATTTGGTAAATGCAGCAATTTTCATAGCTATTTCAAGATCTTTTAATTCTTGTTCATTAGCTTTTCTTTCGCTTTTTAATACCGCATTTTTTAATTCTTCTTCTTTAACTTCATCGCTATCTTGATATACAAAACCACCATCTATGTGTTTAAAATCATATTTATCATAAGCTCTAGTTAAAAATGGCGCTTTTTGTGTAAAGATTTTAATACGCTTTTTATCTTTAAATACTTCCAAAGCATCATCATCTACATTTGCTGCAATGATTACTTCTATATAAATTTCATTGATTTTTTGCGCTAATTCTTTATCTAAAGTTCCATTAATAGCTACAACTCCTCCATAAGCACTCAAGGTATCGCATTTAAGTGCATGGATATAGCTTTGGAGTAAGTTTTCTTTTATGGCAAATCCACAAGCATTTGCATGTTTTACAATGGCTACTGCTGGAGCTTTATCAAAAGCACTTGCTAAATTTAAAGCTGCGTTAATATCGGTTAGATTATTAAAACTTGCTTCACCTTTTAAGGTTGTAAAATTGTGCGTGAAAAAATCATCAAATTCATATAAAGCACCTTTTTGATGAGGGTTTTCTCCATATCTTGTATCAAATACTTTTTGACCTACAATAAATTTACTTGCCCCAAAACCACCATTAAAACGCTCATTCATATAATTTGCTATATAAGCATCATAATTTGCTGTATGCTCATAAGCTTTGATCATCAATGCTCTTCTAAAGTCAAGATCTAAAGTATTATCTTTTAAAGCTTGTATGATTTTATCATAGTCTAAAATATCGCAAACTACAATGACATTTTTAAAGTTTTTTGCACCGCTGCGTATCATAGCAGGACCACCGATATCGATATTTTCTACAATCTCATCAAAATCTTGGGTTAAAATTGTAGTTTTTTTGAAAGGATATAAATTCACACAAAGTAAGTCTATGCTTTCTATATTATGTTCTTTAGCTTGCTTTTGGTGGCTTTCATCTTCTCTTTTATATAAAATTCCGCCATGAATTTTTGGGTGTAAGGTTTTTACACGTCCTTCAAACATTTCAGGACTTTGAGTAAAATCACTAACTTCTTGTACTTGCAAGTTATTTTCTTTTAAAAGCTTATAAGTGCCTCCAGTAGATAAAAGCTCAAAACCTAATTTTGCAAGCTCACTAGCAAATTCTACTACTCCTTCTTTATCACTGACACTAATTAGTGCTTTCATTGATTTTTCCTTTCTATGTATTGTTTTAAAAATTCATAAGATTCATTAACTTCTTGAAATTTTTTTACACCTTCTTTTATTTTTGCTTCATCGCTGTTGTTCGCGTTTAAAATATCAGGATGATATTTTTTAGCAAGTTCTCTATAGCGTTTTTTAAGCTCTTGTAAATTTACATTTTCGCTTACACCTAAAATCTCACATGCTTTTTGCAAATTCATGCCTACTTTTTGAGTTTGCATAGAATTTAGAAGTCTCTCAAGCATATTTAGATCAAGATTAAAGGCTTTGACAATGGCTTTTAATACATCTTTTTTAGTGCTGTTAAGTTCTCCATCAATCAAGGCCATTGCAACCAAAACATTTAATATATTAATTCTTTCTTGTTGAGGTAAAGGTACTTCCTTGATGAGTTCTTTGGCTACTTCATAGGTGTCATTTAAGGTGTTTTTGTGTTCATTAAAACTTTGTTTTAAAAATTCTCTTTCTCTTGAATCTTTAGCGTTATAATCAAGAATTTGTGAGATCATATTAGCTTCATTTTCGCTAACCCTGCCATCACTTTTTGCTATTTTTGCTAAAAGTGCTATTACATAGTAGTTTAATCTTCTTTTAAAGCCATCAATTCTTTCTTCGTGATAGCCTTGCTTAAAACCTTGAGAGAAACTTTTAGCCCCTTTTTTAAAGGAGCCTAAAAGATCATCTTTACCCCATGTTTTATAATACCAATAAAATGCCAAAATTGCCAATACAAGTAAAACAAAAAGCATTTTTATCCTAAATACTCATTAAATTTATCAAAATAAATTGTTTGTAGTTTTGCTAAAGATATCTTAATATCATCTAAAATGAAATCTTTTTCATTTAAATTTCCAAGTTTTGTAAATTTAATTCCCATTTCATTTACAAATTTAATAAATTTTTCTTCATCTTTAACGCCAACTATAACTCTTGTCGGACTTTCTTCGAAAATAAAACTCTTATCTTCAAAATCAGTTTTTACTTCAATGCCTAAATTTGCTTTTGCACTCATTTTAGCTAAAGTAATAGCAAGGCCACCTATGCCTATGCTATTAGCACAATCAAGTAATTTTGCTTCGTTTGCTTTTAACAGAAAATCCCATAGTTTTAATTCTGCTTTAAAATCAATATCTTCAAGTTCTCCTGCTACTTTTTGATCTAGTACTTTAGCAATCAAAGATCCACCAAAACTACCTTTGCTTTCTCCAAGTAGATAAATAGCCCTAGTGTCTTTACTAAAATATGATTTTAAAACATTTTCTGCTTTTTCATTTACCCCAACGCAAGCTATAGTTGGGCTTGGAAAAATACTTACACCATCGGTTTCATTGTATAAAGAAACATTGCCGCTTACTACAGGGGTATTGAGTTCTTTACAAGCTAATTTAATACCTTCGCAACCTTGTGCAAATTGCCACATTACCTCAGGATTTTGTGGGTTGCCATAGTTTAAACAATCACTAATTGCTAAAGGTCTAGCTCCTGAGCATGCTATTTTTCTTCCTGCACTTGCAACGGCCGCTGCTGCACCGATTTTTGGGTTTACATAGTTTAATCTTGAGTTGCATTCAATTGCCATAGAAAGTAAGCAGTTATTTTCTTTAATTCTAATACTATTTGCACCTAAAGCCCCATCACTTTTTAAAGTATTGGTTTGTACGCTTGAGTCAAATTGCTCATAAATATAAGCTTTATTGCTAACATTTTCATCTGCAAGGAGTTTTTCAAATGCTTCTTGGGTAGGAATGTTAAGTTTAAATTGATAGCTTTTTATTTCATCTAAGTATTTTGGCTTAGATACAGATCTATCAAGCATAGGTGCTTTTTCGCTTAGTGGCTCAATCGGGATCAAACCAACTAATTCATCATGCCAAAATAGTTCCATTTTACCAGTATCGGTAACTTCGCCTATAATAGCTGCATCAAGCCCCCATTTGTTAAAAATTTCAATAACTTTCTCTTCATAGCCTTTTTTAGCACAAATTAGCATTCTTTCTTGAGATTCACTTAACATTAATTCATAAGGAGTCATACCTTCTTCTCTCATAGGAGTTTTATCAAGGTAAAGTTTCATACCGCTACCACTGCGTCCTGCCATTTCAAAAGAGCTTGAAGTAAGTCCTGCTGCGCCCATATCTTGAATTCCAACTATATAATCAGTTTTGAAAAGTTCTAAACAAGCTTCCATTAATAATTTTTCAGCAAATGGATCGCCAATTTGCACGGTTGGTCTTAAGCTTTTGCTAGATTCATTAAAACTATCACTTGCCATTACAGCTCCACCAAGCCCGTCACGACCAGTTTTTGAACCCACATAAATTACAGAATTACCTATACCTTCAGCTTTTGCATAAAAAATATCTTCGATTTTGCAAGTTCCAAGTGCAAAAGCATTAACTAAGATATTTCCATTAAAACACTCATCAAAAGCACATTCTCCACCTATGGTAGGTACACCCATGCAATTACCATAGTGTGAAATTCCACTTACTACACCTTTAACTAAATATTTTTGATGTTTGCCTATTTTTTCATCATGGATATTGCCAAATTTTAAAGAATTCATACCTGCAACAACTCTTGCACCCATGGTAAAAACATCGCGTAAAATTCCGCCCACACCTGTAGCTGCACCTGCAAATGGCTCTATAAAACTTGGGTGATTATGACTTTCTACTTTAAATACAGCTGCCATTCCTTTGCCTATATCTATCACCCCAGCGTTTTCACCAGGACCTTGGATTACCCAAGGGGCTTTGGTTGGAAAGCCATTAAGGTATTTTTTGCTTGATTTATATGAGCAATGCTCACTCCACATAGCAGAAATTACTCCAAGCTCTAGCAAATTAGGCTCTCTACCTAGTATGTTTAAAATTTCTTGATATTCCTCGTCGCTAATTTTATGTTGTTTTATAATTTCTTTATCCATTTTCTCTCCTTTTTATTTTCCTAAACAAAAATTACTAAACATAGCATCTAAAATTTCATCTCTTTCAAAATCTTTTGTAAATTGAGCTATTTCTCCTATGGCTAAATTTAATTCAAAAGCAAAAAGTTCTAAAGAACTTTCTTTTAATAAATCTCTTGCACGCAAAATAGCTTCGCTAGCATTTTTACAAGCATTAAGTATTAAGGTATTGCTAATTAGCATTCCATCGCCATCTAAAGTATTTAAGTATTCATTTAAACTTTCCTTAATGGCTTGAGTGTTTTCTTGGGCGCAAATGCGTATACAAGAAGTGCTAATTTCATGCTGAAATTTGGTGGCTAGATCACTTTTATTTAAAACATAAATGATTTTTTTATCACAATCTTTTAAAGCTTGTAAAATACGCTCATCTTCTTCTTCAAATTCTTTAGATCCATCGAAAACAGCTATGATAATATCTGCTTCTTTAATACTTTCATAGCTTAAATTAACCCCGATTTTTTCTATCTCATCATCTGCATTTCTTATACCTGCTGTGTCGATGATTTTGATTAAATGTGAGCCTATTTTTAAACTTTCCTCGATACGATCTCTTGTGGTGCCTGCAATATTAGAAACAATAGCTCTATCAAAAGCTAAAAGTGAATTTAACAAGGAACTTTTTCCTGCATTTGGCTTACCGATAATAGCAACTTTAAAGCCTTCTATAAGTCCTTTTTTACTTAAAGAAATATCTACTATATCACGTAAAAGTTTTGAATTTTTTTCACACATAGCAATGATTTGATCAAGTAAATCTTGCGGTAAATCATCATCTGCATAATCAATGCTTGTTTCTACAAAAGCAAGGGTTTGAACAAGATCCATTCTAATGGTATTTAAAAATTTACTTAAATCACCTTTAATGTTTTTTGCTATGATATTTGCAGCACTTGTTGATTTTGACATGATGGCATCTTGTATGCTTAAAGCTTTTAAAAGATCCATCTTGCCATTTAAACAAGCTCTTTTGCTAAATTCACCAGGGTTAGCAAGGCGTGCACCTGCTAAAATAAGCTCATCAAGTAAAATTTCACTCAAAGAAAAACCCCCGTGGAGTTGAAATTCTACTATATCTTCTCCTGTAAAAGAGTAGGGTGCTTTAAAATAAATCACTAAAGCTTCGTCTAAAAAATCATTGTTGTTTTTATAAAGTTTGCACAAATGTGCATAGCGTGGTGTTAGCTCTTTTTTGTGGGTAATTTTCAATGCAAGCTCTAAAGCTTTTTCCCCACTTATTCTAATAATACTTATAGAACCCACTCCATGGGCTGTGGCAATGGCAGCTATAGTGTCATTCATTCATTTTTCTTCAAAAAATCATTCACAACGATATATCTTTGATCGTCATTTTGTTTGATAGCTACATATTTATCAGGAAAGCGTTCTCTTAATTTTTCTAAAGCAAGTTTTAGCCAAATTCCATCAAGTGGTTTTGTTTGAACTCTTCCTGTACTTTCTACTTTTTCTATAAGAATTTTTAAATAATTTTCTATAGCTTGGGTTTGATTTTCTAAAAATTGAGCAATTTCTAGTCTTGGTTGAATTTTGTATTTAGCGCTAAGCCAGTTATAAAGCAAATAAGAAAAAGCCTTATATCTATGAGCTTCTTTGCCTATAAGTAAAGCCGCATCTTCACCATCAAGTTTTATTAGTACGCAATTTTCATCCCAAATGCTAACTTGTACAACTTTGATGTCAAAATCAAAAGTTGCTAGTAGCTTTTCTAGTGAAATTTTTATCTCATCAATATAGGAAGCGATATTTCTTTCTTCTGAGGATTCTTTATGAAATGAATCAAAAATGGCATCATTTTTTACTTTATAGTGCTCTTTAGGTTGAGCAATATCTTCAATTGGTTT
Organism: Campylobacter sp. IFREMER_LSEM_CL2151; assembly: GCF_025771725.1. Taxonomy (NCBI): domain Bacteria; kingdom Pseudomonadati; phylum Campylobacterota; class Epsilonproteobacteria; order Campylobacterales; family Campylobacteraceae; genus Campylobacter; species Campylobacter sp. IFREMER_LSEM_CL2151. Next base: position 30,386 of record NZ_JAKMQT010000003.1, read on the forward strand.
TTGAAAATTTTCTTTGTATTCTTTCTTTGGTTCGTTTTTATCAAAGTTTTTTTGCGTATGCTTGTTAAATTTCTCATTTTGGAATTTTTTAGCTCTTTCTTGATGAGGTTTTTGGGTTTTTTTGTGTCCTTTAATACAAATAATAGCATTTTTTCTAAACAAACCAAAAAAACCTGCTTTAGCATGTTGAATAACTTCATATTCTAGATCAATCACAGAGCACTCAAGTTGCTTTGAGGCTTCTATGAGTGCGGTTTGTAAGTCTTTAGCTTCTATGTTCATGTTTAGCTATTTCCTCTTTTTTGTGGTTTTTGAAAAGTTTATTTACAATCACTTGTTGAATAAGTGAGCATATATTATTTACACACCAATATAAAGTTAAACCTGCTGGGAAGGTTAAGAAGAAGAAAGTGAAAATTAATGGTAAAAATTTCATAATCTTTTCTTGCATAGGATCTTGTATGGCCATTGGTGTGATAAGTTGTTGGATAAACATAGTTAGACCCATAAATATAGGTAAAATAAACCATGGATCCATTACAGATAAATCTGTAATCCAAAAAGCCCAAGGTGCAGCTTTTAGCTCTATGGCATTTAGTAAAACTCTATAAATTGCAAAGAAAATTGGAATTTGAATAAGTATAGGCAAACATCCGCTCATAGGATTTGCACCATGTTTTTTATAAAGTTCCATCATATGTAAATTCATTTTTTGCGGATCGCCTTTATAGCGCTCTCTGATTTCTTTCATTTTAGGTGCCAAATCTTTGAGTTTATTCATAGAAATCATTGATTTATAAGTAAGTGGGAAAAGAATAATACGCACGATTAAAGTCATCACTACAATAGCCCAACCCCAGTTGCCCATGTAGCCATGTAAGAAATTTAAAAATTCAAACATAGGCTTAGCTATAAAAGTAAACCAACCATATTCCACAACATCATCTAAATCCGCATGAATACTTCTTAAAATTTCATGCTCTTTTGAGCCAACATAACCGCTTGCTTTAAAAGTATTTGTCGCACTTGCAAAAACGATAGAATTTTCGTGATTATCTTTAGTAACTACAGCATTAAGCGGTTTTTCAAAATTATAAAAGAAAACACTATAATAGCGATCTGAAGCCGCCATAAGGGTTACATTAGAAAAACTTTCATCATTTTCTACATCACCGTCTTCTAACATTGTGATTTTATCATCTTTATCTAAGATTAAAACCCCATGCACTGTATAGCTATCAACTGCTATATTTGGACGATAACCTGGAGTGATAAAATAAGCTGCGTCTTTACTTAGATTAACCTCTAAATCATAGTTTCCATATTTATGGAAAGTGATTTTTTTAGTTACTACTAAATCGTTTAGATTTTGAGTAAGGATTAAGGTTGTGTTTTCATCGCTTACATTGATAGTTTTTTGACTTGTGGTGTATGAAGTATTAAAAGCTTCTTGATTGATTTTTGCATCGCTAAATCTTACTTCTAACGGTAAAGGCGATAAGGAAGTATCTACTAGATTAATACTTTTACCATTTTCATCTTTATATTTTTCATCACTTAGATAAAATTTAGCTATTCTACCTAAAGAGTCAATATGTGCTTCAAAATGTTCACTTTTAACAACTGCTATTTCTTCTTTTTGATTAACACTAAGTTCTGTTTTTGGAGCTTGTGTATTTGTATTTGCAGTTGTGGTTTGTGGAGCTGAGTTATTTTGTTCTATTTGGGTGATATTTTGCTCAGTTTGTGGAGCTTTGGGGATAAAAAAATAATCATAAACTACAAAAAATAAAAATGATAATACAACAGCAATTAATATGCGTTTTTGTTGAGATAAATTTTCTGACACGGATTGTCCTTTGGAAATATAATCTTAATTAAAAAAAATTGATTATCGTTGCAAGGGATATAAAGATAGTTGAGTTGTTTTAAAGCGTTAAAACTAGGTTTAAAACATATACCTGAGTTTAGATTATTCTTGCGTATCTTAGGATAATCAATACCACCTTTAAAAAACGGATTGCATTTTAAAATTCTTAAAAAAACTGCACCAAATGCTTTAAAAATATTATTTTTTTTAAATTGCCACAAGGCATATTCAGAGCAACTTGGGTAATACCTACAGCATTGTGGTTTAAAAGGACTGATAAAGAGTTGATAAAATCTGATAAGTTTTAGACAAGCTATTTTATACATCCTATTTTTTTCAAACCCCATTTCAAGTTTTTTTCTAATTTTAAAAAAGGAATTTCAGTGATACTTGTTTTAGCTACAAGTATGTATTTTCCGTTTTCAACTTGATTTTTAACCTGAAAAAAAGCTGATCTTAAGAGCCTTTTGGCTCTATTTCTTATGACAGCTTTTCCAACTTTTTTGCTAGCAACAACAGCGAATTTTTTTTCATCACTTAAAATGTAAAAGATGATCATGCCTTCGCAATGCCATTTTTTACCTTCTTTATAAATTGTTGCAAACTCTCCTAAGTCGTTAATACTTAGAAAATCTTTTATACCGCTAATCTTTTTCTACCTTTAGCACGTCTAGCATTGATCACTTTGCGACCATTTTTACTTTTCATACGTACGCGAAAACCATGAGTTCTTTTTTTAGGGGTTTTATGTGGTTGGTATGTTCTTTTCATATTTTTTCCTTAACTTAAAATAAAAAACAAAATAATAAGCGAGTATGTTAGCAAAATCTTACTTAAATCTGCTTTTAATTAAGAGTTATTTTAAAACTTTTTGCTAAATTTTGATTTTATTTTGTAAATTAAGGAAAAATAATGGCTTTTGAAATTTGTGAGAGTAAAAAAGAAGATTTAGAAAAAATTTTGGAATTACTCAAAGAGCTTGCTATTCATGAAAATATGCTTGATGATGTAAAATGCACAACTAAAGAGCTTGAAGAATCGTTTTTTAAACATGAATATGCTAAGGCTTTGAGCTTAAAGGTTGATGGTGAGATAATAGGCTATGTGATGTATTATTTTACTTTTTCATCTTTTTGGGGTTTGGGCGGGTTGTACTTAGAAGATATTTACATACAGCCAAAACATAGAAAAAAAGGCTATGCTAGAGCTGTTTTTAAATACTTAGCACAAATTTGCAAAGAAAAAAATCTCAAACGCTTAGAGTGGGTTTGTTTAAATGATAATGATTTGGGTATTGAATTTTATACCAAGTTAAATGCAAGACATATGAGTGAGTGGAGAACTTATCGTTTAGAGGGTAAAAATTTAGAAGCATTGATGTAATGAATAAACGCAGTTTGTATTATCTAAAAGCTTTTGGTTATGAATACTTAAATGAACAAAAGAAAATTAGACATTTTAACTTAAGCTTTAAAGAATTAAACGAAAGAGTGAAAACTTGCAATCTTTGTCATTTTTCCAAATTAAGAAAGCATAGTTTAATGGAAAAAGAAGCCAAAAATGCTAAAATTTTGATTTACCAAGCTTTTGTTGATAAAGAAGAAAATGAAAGTGGAAAGTTTTTTGCTTCTAAAAATAAGCAAGAGTTTTTAATGCTTTGCAAAGAGCTTTTAAATTTAAAAGAAGATGAAATATATTTTTCTTATATGTTTAAATGTTTTAGTAATTTTAAAATAGATGATCAAGCATTAAAATTATGCTTGCCATATTTTTATAATGAGCTTGATTTTGTAAAAGCAAAGATTATTTTATGTCTTGGTCAAGAAGCTTTTGCGAGTTTGGGTTTTGAGAATTTTCAAAAATACAAAGGGCAATGTATGCGTTTTAATAATGCTTTGCTTTTGCCAAGTTATGATTTGAATTTTGTGAGTAAAAATCCTAGCTTTTATACTGAATTTATAGAAGATATTAAAAAAATAAAAGGTTATTTATGAGAAAAAGTTTAGTTTGTTTGATGATGAGTTTTGTTTTAACTTTAAGTGCTTTTGCAAAAGAGCAAAAACCATCACCCATAGAACCTAGTGAGTCTTTTTATCCTAATTTAGAATTTCAAAATTGCGATAATGATTGTTTGTTTACTTTGTTAGAAACAGGACTTTATTTTAATTTCTTATCAAGATTTAACAATGATAATGCAAATGAACTTTTGGTTAATATCTATACTAAACTTTTAAACTCTATTATAGATTTTGAAAAAAGAATTCAAAAAAATGCTAGTGTAAAATTAGCTATTATTATACCTGAGCAAACGATTAAAAGCTATTCTAATACTATTATAAACTCAAGTATAGCGTATTTGCTAAGACAAAGAGCGCAGATAAAAGTAAAGGTGTTTTTAATAGGCACTGAAGATGAGAGCAAGATAGCTAAAGCTTTTAAGCAAGCTCAAGAAGAAAAATTTAATTATATCATCGCAGGTTTTACAGATAAGGGTGTGAAAAATTTATTAAAAGAAAATCTTGATTTAAATGTAAAAGTTTTCATACCTACTGCACACAAACGAAATTTTGATACGCAAAATGAAAATGTATATTTTGGAAGTATAGATTATCAAAAACAAATTCAAAAACTTTTAGAGTATTCAAATGGCAAAAATATTATTTTTTCAGATGGAACACCTTTGGCAAATCGCTTAGATGAGAATGTTTTAAACGCAGGTAATGGTAGCGAGAAAATTTATACTATCAATAGTTCTAAATTTGATTTTAGAAGTATTTTAAATCAAAATAGAAGTTTTCAAGATTCTAGTATTATTTTAAATACTTCTTTGATTAAAACAGCGCTTATAAGCTCACAAATAAGAACTTATGATATAGAGCCTTTTGTGTTATTATCAACTCAGATTAATTATAATCCTATTTTGCTAAGTTTAACGCAAATTAATGATAGAAAAAAACTTTTGCTAGCAAATTCCATTTCTAATGAGGATCAAACTCTAAGCTATCTTAATGAGCTTTTTTCGCAAAATATTAATTACAACTGGATAGCGTATGCAACTAGCGTGGGGCTTGATTATTTTTATACGCAGTTTTTAGATAAAGACTCTCAAAGAATTTTCGATGAGAGTTTAAATGATAATCAATTTGACTATAAGGTTAAAATCATTCGCTCGCAAGGCTTAGGTTTTACTCCTTTGTAAAATCAGTAAAAACCTTAGCTATAGCCTCATCTATAGGGGCTACTTTTTCATTTTTTAAAAAAGCTAGGGTAAAATCAGCCTCAAAAAGCTTGGTGCTATCTTTGTAAATCTCTTGTTTTATACAAACTGAAGCTTTTTTAAGCTTTGCGATAAATGTTTTTACTTCTATAAGATCTCCAAGTTTAGCGGGTTTTAAAAAGTTACAATTTGCTTTAGTAAGTAGGAAATGTCCTGTGCTTTTATCAAAAATTTTCGCGTTTTTTTGAAAAAATATCTCACTTCTTGCTCTTTCGCAAAATTTTAAGTAATTGCTATGATATACCACTCCACCTGCATCGGTATCTTCATAATAAATTCGTATTTGCATTTAAAATCCTTTAGTTTGGTATGATAGTGTTTTTTCTTGCTGTTTTTTGAAGGGAAAAGATGATTAAACCAAAAACTATGATATAAATTGATGTGATTAAATTTTGCCACCAGTTAAAATCATTACTTAATAAATTTGGTATTGCTAAAATCATTTTGGGTTGATTGCATAATGTTATAAAAATTATTATAGATGATATTATTATAGAAGTATTTTTTGCTTTTAAAAAAACACCAATAATAAAAAAACTTATTAATGCTATGGGATATATATACCAAATTTTTCCTATAAGTAAGATATATAAAGCTATGGTAAAAACTAGCCATTTTGCATTTAAAACTAAATCTGTATGATGATCGCAAAGCTTGCGATAAAAGAAAAGTTGGTATTGCTCAACTTTTTCTTTTAGGGTTTTATCTTTTTGATGTTCTAATTCCAATTCTCTAGCATAAAGCTCTTGGGTATGGAGCCTGGAAGCATCGATTAAATTATGATATGCTAAATTATTACTCTTAAGCTTTCTGAATGAACTTCTGTATTTTTGTATAATATGCTCCTCAAACACATCCTCTTGTTTTGTTGAACCCTCGGTTTCTTTAGATTCATCATCTTGTTCTATTATTTTTTCAAGTTCTTTGTGTAATTCTATACTTACTTGCTTTGGTTTATCTCTAGGTAGCTTGTATGCTTTATTATTTTTTAAAAATTCTTCAAGCTTATCTAGATGGAAATATTGATCCAATATATTTGGAGCTTCATTGGGCTCATTAAGATACTTGTTAATTTCCTCCTGTAGTTCTTTTTTGTTAGATATATTTATTTCTTTTTTGATTTCTTTTTTGATTTCTTTAGCAAGTTCACAATAGTTTTTTTGTTCTTCTGCCAAGCTTTTTATTTTTTCTTTTAATTCTTCATAGTCGCATTTTAGGTATTTTAATTTTATACTGACTTGATTGCCAAAATTACAATCAAAGAATATAGGTTTTATATTTTCAGTTTCAAAATAAAACATACCTTCAAAAATACATGATTTGAAGCCTATTTCTTTTGTTCTTTTTGAAAAAATGGTATCTATAAAATAACTTTTATTAAATAAGGTGTTATGAAAAATAACTTCTTTATAGAACTTAGTTTTTCTAAAACTAGAACTTTTTTCAAAACTAGTATAGGTAAGATCAACATCATCATGAAACGGTGCTTCATCAAAGATCACAGCTTGATAAAATTTTGCATTTCTAAAATTAACTAAAAAGCCAAATTGTGCGTGTTGAAAATTTGCATTCTTAAAAAATGAAGTATCAAGAAAACTAACACTATATTTATTTTCATTTTTCTTTGAGTTATCCCCGAATTTAATTGATGTAAACTTTGCATCACCTTGAAATTGACTTCCTATAAAATTCGCTGCGCTGTGAAATTCCATGCCCGTAAAATCAATATTGCTTTCAAATACACAGTGAGTAAAATTATTGACATTTTCGATACATTCTTGTTTTGCTTTAAAGAAAATCACCTCACTCTTAAAAATGCAAGATTGCAATGTGATTGTATTTTCAAATTTTACCAACCTAAGATCTAATAAACCATTAAACAAGCAAGTATTAAAACATATAGGTTTTTTAAAACATATAGATTCTTCTTCAGGATTTATAGAATTTTTTACTAAAAAATTTTTATGAAATGTGCAGTAGTTAAAAATTAATTCTAGCTCTGTATCTTCACAAATAATATCTTGTTTAAATTCGCAATGATAAAATTCTATTTTGCCTTTTGCTTTCCAAAAGCATGGCTTTATACTATCAATAATGCAATTACATAGCTTGTCTTTATTTTGTAACTTATCGAGGTATTTTAAATGCTCTTTTAAATACATTTTATCTCTTCAAGCATATCTTTTTGTCTTCTAGACATTTAATACATATTTTTCATAGATATTGCGATAAAAAATCATCATGGTTAGCATAATATTTTTTAGCACTATCATTAAATATAATCTTCCCCCCCAAAGTTCCTGAATAAGGACCTATTTCTACAATATAATCTGCTTGCAAAAATATATGTGGATTATGTTCTATGATGATAGTCGCAAGTGTTTGTGTTTGTTGTAAGAGCCTTAAAGCTTTATTGGCATTATCTAGATCTAATCCAGCACTTGGTTCATCAACAATCAATATCTTATCTTTCAAATTAGCCAAAACCTCCTTTAACAATTTAATTCTTTTTATCTCTCCACCAGATAGGGTATTGATTTTTCTGTTAAGCGATAAATGTCCTAATGATAATTTACAAGCAAATTCGCTAAGTTTTCTAAGCTTTGGTATGAAGCTGTTGTTTAACAATGCTAATTCGCAATCATAAATATCTATAACACTTAAACCATTGATTTTAAAATTTTGTGCTTTATCGTTAAACATTTTTCCTTCACATTGAGTGCATATAATGTCTAGGTTTAACTCAAAACCTCTTTCATATCTAATAATTCCAGTTCCATTGCATTGAGAGCAGACAATATCGCTTCCTCCATTGCTTGTAAAATAACCATCTTCTTTGTGAAAGTGCTTTGCAAAATATTTGCTAATTTCTTTGCTAAGCTCTAAATATGTCACAACACTTGATTTAATATTACCGCGCAAAGTTTTTTGCGAAATATAGATACATTTTTCTTGAGTATCACTTAAATATTTTGCCAATGATGACTTTCCTGAACCAGATCTGCCAATAAATGCAGTGATTGCAGATATAGGTATTTTTATATTTTGATTTATTATATTATTAATATTGATATTTTTTATATGTAAAAAGTCATTAAACTTCGTGGCTTTATTTGTGCATGCAAATGGTATCTTTTTAAAAGTAGAATCAATAATATATCCCCCATCTTTTCCGCCAACAGGACCTATGTTAATTAACCTATCGCATTTTTCCAATAAGTATTGATTGTGCTCAATTAGCACAATAATATTACCTCTATCTTTTAATTTTTGTATTAATTGCAAAACTTTATCAAAATCGCTTATATGTAATCCCGATGATATTTCATCAATTACAATAAATAAATTTGATATATTTGTATGTATAAGGTTTGCGAGCTTGAGTTTTTGTAGTTCTCCACCAGAGAGTGAGGGAATGCTTCTATTTAAAGAAAGATATCCTATACCCAAATCACAATAAGATTGCAATATATCATAAATGCGTTGAGACTGTATAGTCTTATTTTTAAAATCTTGCTTAATTATATCAAATGGTTGGGTTAAAAAATCTTGAAAACTTCTCTCCCATAAAAAAATATTTTTATATTTTTCTGTGTTGATTTTTGATCCTTTGCAAATGGGGCATAGTATATTTGTGCAGTATTTTTTAGCTTTAGCGTATTCTGATTTTTTATCTGATTGCAAAAGATTTTCAATATAAGTCATAATACCTGTATAGCTAATATGACGGATTCTTGGTTTTTTATTGTGTTTGTAATTAATCTTAAATTTATATTCTTCTTTAGCATAGAGCAAAATATCTTGTATGTGCGGTGATAATTCTTGGAAGCTTTTGTTAATATCTATTTTGTGTTGTTTACAAAACTCTAATAACAAAATTTCCATACTATTATTGCCGTATTCTTTTGGTTTCCATGGGATAAAAGGCATATCACATATTTTTTGAGTATTATTAATAATTAAATCTTTGTTTATAGTATTAGTACTCCCTTGTCCATGACAATGAGAGCATTCGTTTGTTGGTTTATTTAATTTTAATAAATTATAATCTAGCATATTGAGAGTAGATAAAAGAGAAGAGAAATTTGCGTATGAATAAATATTAGAGCGGGGATTTGTATTTAAATTTAGTTGCTTAATTGCTATACTAGGAATTAATTTTTCATAATATTGGACAATATATTGCCCATTTTCTATATGCCCATTTTCTAATGCCTCAAAAGTATCTTTACAAAGTGCATATAAGGTGTGATATGCAAATGAGGATTTCCCGCCACCACTAACACCATAAACTCCTATTATTTCTGGATCTAAAGCTTTAAAATCAAGATTTTTTAAATTATGAGTTTTAATCCCTTTTAATATCATTTTTTTCCTTACAACACTGGCAAGTTGGATCTCTAGAAATAGGCATTCTTTCTATATCCATTTCTCGTATTTTAAACTCAATTCTTGTTGATGTGTTAGTTAGCTTATTATAAAAACCACATAATATTTTAAAAGCATCTAAGGCTGCAAGAGAGGCTGATATTGTGCATAATGGAGTAAAAGAACCAATTTTTCTGTTTGTTCTATGAAGTTTTTTTAATTCCGCGTGGTATGTATTAATTTTTTGCAAAGCTTTATTAAAACACTCATGACAAGCGCTCTCATAGGGTATAACGCTTTGCCCTATCAAACTTAAATGCAGATTGTATCCACCACCTATAATGTGTGGAATATTGCGTTTCATACATTCTTTACCTAAGATATTTGTTGTTGTGTCTACATTTGGATAATCAGCGCAATTAATTGCCAAACAAAATTCTTTGTCAAAATGATGAAAAAAATTTTCATCAAAAATGGTATAAAATTTTTCTATTTCAGTGTTTCCAATTTCTAACAACCTTTCTTCTATGCAATCTAATTTTAATCTGCCTATATCACTTTCAAAATAAAAATCTTGTCTATGAATGTTACTTAAGTCTACTTTATCATGGTCTACTAAGATAAATTTTTCAACACCACATCGTCTTAAAATATCAACAATCCAAGTACCGACAGCACCCAATCCTATTACAAGAACAGGTTTTTGCGACAATATAGCTAAGATATTTACAACCTGTTTAGTATCAAAGCAATATTCTTCTAAAAAATTAATAAGACGATATTTTTCTAAAATTACATTTTTATTATAATTGCAATTTACTTCTATGAGAATATTTTTATTATGTAGAAAGCTAATTAATTTTTGTGCACTTATATCATCAAATATACTATCTTGTAAAATATCTTTTAAGGGCTTGATACCATCAAATTTTTTAATAAAATCAATGAGATTGCAAGGAGTTTTTAGTACAATGTTTTCTCTTATATTTGTTTTAAAAAATTCCATTATCCCATCACGATAAGATAAAGCTATACTAGATCTAATTCTGTATTTTTTTTCAAGCATTACATACCTTGCATGTTTCTTTCTTGTTTTGTAAATCTATCCAAACAATATCACCCCGATCAATCCTATATTCCCCTCTTGCGCACATTTTAAGGTTAATACCTAAAAAATAATATATTATTTGCATACACGCATAGCTTGCGCTAAATAAAGAGCAAGCAGCTATGCTTCCCTGTCCCCCTAGGACTATATTATCGCTTTCATCTATGTCTTTTGAAATTTCTTGCATATTTTTGTTATTTGTATTAATGACATAAGTAGGCTTATAATCTTTAAGTGCTGATTTGAAGTTATTGCTATAGCAATCAATACAAGGTGTAGTTTTTGGAATAATGAATTCTCCCGTACTCATAGAATGCGCATCAAAACCTCCTGCAATATACATTGCAATATTTTTATCCCAAGCATATCTGCCAATTTTTATAGAAATATGTCCGATATAAGGTTCGTCGGCTGTGTTGATTATTATACTTGTATTGTTTGGTATAAACTTTCTTAAATCGCTATTCGGTAGGATTTTTTCGTTAAAGGTTTTAATATTAATAGTGCTATCTATCTTTAAAAGGTACTCTTTAAGAGCATCATTTTTAAATTGATATAGATTTTTTTCATTGCAGTATAGATGTTTAATAAAATGAGATCTGTTGATTTTTTTATAATCAATAAAAACAAAATTCTTAATACCCATTCTGGCTAATATTATTGTTATAGCAGAACCAACGCTTCCAAGCCCAAAAATTACAATATTTTTATCTTGCAAATTTTCTTGTATTTTTTTGCCATTTTGATTTATAATAAGATCTTCAAAATATGCTATTTGTCTAAGATATCTATTATTTATATTATTATCATAGTAATCTTTTTCAACTTCTATTGCTAGACCTTTGTCTAGTAAAAAACTTACCAGCTTCAAAAGACTTTGGTGTTCAAAGTTATATGTTGCTGCAAGTTTTAAAAGCTTATTCTTTCCATCTAAAAGGGATAATAGTTTTATCGTATCTTGGCTTGATTCTATATAAATACTTTCTCTAGTATTGATTTTATAAAACTGAATTAAAAATAAATTAGCCTTACCATCACTTGTTTGTGTGAAAATTTCAACACTATCTTTTATTTTATAAACCCGATTTAACATAACTTAATACTGAATTACTCCAGATACAAGTTCTAAATAATCTTCCCATTCTTTTAGATCTGAGTCGCTAAGATTATCGCGTCTAGTACAAGTGCGTGTACAACAATCACTCCTGCTGCCAGAACAAGTATCTGTATAATGCATACTTTGGATATTAGAATAATCAATCTCTGTAAATTCCAAACTAATTTTTTTCATACTATCTCCTCATAATTTATAGAATAAAAAAAGAGAAAAACTTTAGCCTCTCTCCACATTAAATTCATCTAGTATGAATTTTTATTCATTTGAAAATTATATATAAAACTTCTTAATATTCTATTAATTTTTAAGTAAATCTTTGTTATTTATTGAAAGAGAGAGGTAAAATAATTTTCTTTATTTTAAATAATTTTTCCACTTTTTGCATTGTTTGAAAAAAGAAAGTATATCTTTTTTTGTATTTTTGATAACTTGGGAGGTGCAAATTTTATTAAATAAAACAATCGTTACAAGGCAATCGTATAAGAGTGGAGAGTTGAATTGTTTATGTATATATTCTGAAAGTAAATTAAGCTTTTTGATATAACTTTATACTTGTTTGTTAGGTTTAAAATTATCATTATATTAGGTATTTAGCATACAATTATTGCGTGTAGAAGCATTGCGTAAAATTCGCACACAAAAAACCGTTTTGATGATAAGCATTATAAAAATATTTAGCAGGATAATTTTCAAAATAAAACTTATAAAATCCCAAAAATCTCTAAAACTTAAAATCTCTACTAATGTCCATAGTAGAATATCACTATATTTGTTGAGTAAATTTTGAATAAACGAAGCACTTTTTTGGTAAATTTGATTATTTATGCTAGGATTTTGTTTTAAAAAAAACTTTTTACTATTTTACAGCCACTTTCTTTTTCTTTTTTTGATTAGTATTGAAATGTCGCAATAAAATGAGTTTTAAGTTATGTTTTATATCTAGACTAGTAAGATAATAAAATCAATCTTCTAAGATATAAGTCGAGAATAGAAAATTCTATTAAACAAGCGAAACTAATGTTTATATATTTTTTTATAAGATTTTTTGTCATAATTTTTTGTATAGGATTTAATTCTAAAAAAAATAATTATTATTTTGCGAAAACCTCAACTTTTCTTTTTGCTTATGTTAAAGACTATTCCTTTGCTTTCAAGAAGCCTTAACTGCTCATCAAATATGCACTTTTGCTTTATTTTTATCTTTTTTTACACTAAGTCGGGATTATAGAATTTTTCCTTGCGATTCTTTGCAGGAAAAAAGGATTAAAACATTAAATATAGTATAGGTAGATTTTTACATATGCAAATGAAGGATCTTTAAATTTTATTTTATCGCTAATTAAATTTCAAATAAAAGAACTTAAAATATCTATATTTATACCTATTTTGATATAATTGTAATGATATAGTCAATAATAATAAATGAATACCTTAAAAACAATGAATTTAAATATATTGTCTATAAATAGAAAATAATAAATAAAAATATCACTAGATTCCAAAGAATGTTAAGGCTATATTGCTGTTATCGATAATTATGCTTTTAAATTCAATATTATTTTTTAATTATTTTCCAATCCTTTTTTTGAAAATATGATTCATTATTATTATAAGGTATAATAAACATAAAATAACAAAAAAAGTTAAAATATAAATATAATATTCTTTGATAAATGGTAAAATTAAAAATATATTCTTTAAAAATTATAAGAAATAAAGGAATATTGCTTGATAAGTTAGTATCTAATGGGCTAGAAGAGTTTTGCTTTATTTCACATCTTTCAAAATAAACAAATAAAGCATTAGCAATGTAAGATTATTAAAAACTCTCAAAAATCAGTATGATACTCGCATAATTTTCTATAAAATTCTAAAAGTAAAAATCTATAAAATCCCTAAATATCCAAGTATTTCTTTGTAATTCGAGTATATTTTTTGCTTTTTTGTCCCAGTTTCCCATTAGCTCTATCTCTTTACAATAAAGCTCGTATTTATGAAAATTTAAAGATTTTTAAAGATTATTTTTTTATCAAAACATTTTTAAAAGTTATAAAAGAATCTTTAAAATCATTTGTAAAATTATTTAAAGAATATTCTTGATATAAATTTGATATAGTGTCTGCCTCTTTATTTGTTCTTTGGTTTTCATAAAAATTATATTTTTATTTGATTTTTTCTTGCAATTCATCAAAAGTAAAACTTAAATTTGTATTACAGCATTTAAATTTCTTTTGAAAATTACTTGAGAAAAATTTGGAGCTTTTTCAAAAGTTATCTCATAAAAACATGTTGTCTTTTTAAATTCGCATTCGTAAAAATCTATATAATCTTTAAAATAGAAATTGTTAAAATAAATATTATTTTTAAATTTATAATTTTTTAAAAATGCTTGATTGAAATTATTGTTTTAAAACAAACTTCATCTAAAAAATGACAATTTGAAAAATCCGCATATTTAAAACTATAACTTCCAAAACCATTTTATTTTTCTATATTTCTATCATTAATTTCTTTACCAAGACATACTTCTTTCTTAAAAGCAGTATATTTGAACTCTACTTTTAAATTGTCTTGTCTAAAAAATAATTTTTTTAATTCACATTTTTTAAAATGAAGATTTTTCTCAAAAAAGCATCCTGTAAATTTTTATCTCTTTTTAAAAATATTATTATTTAAATTAACATTTTTGGATAAAATTATATCTCTAAAAATTATTTTTTCTTAAAAATTTAATTATAAATATTGATATTTCTCGAAAAATTACAAGAAATAAATTCTAGTGGATAAAGATTTAATAAATCTGAAGATTCATCACTATGATTATTTTCTAAAATATTACAAGGCTCGCAATCAGATTTTTTACCCATAACATAAGTTTGATTTTTATCATCAAAATTTGCATTTTTTCAGGTATTTCTAAAATTTTAGCTATTTTTGCTATTACTTGTTCTTTTGTTTATTTTTTCATTGTTTACCCTCAATGATTTTTTATTTCTTTATTAGTGAGATTGTAGAGTTTGTAAACTAAAGAATCAAGTTATTTTTGAATATCTAAAAGTGCTTATGTTATATCAATATCTTTTTCAAATTTTTCCTATTGTGAAGCATTTGGATAAAATATACTCTTTGTATCTTTCTTGGTTTATCTTTATCTAATCTTATAAAATAATCATTGAAATATTGGGCGTTTCTTCAATTGCTTGTTTCTTTGACTTCCTGTCCGAAATAAAACCAGCTTTCATTTTCTACATTCATCGAAGTTCTGATTTTACTAGGAAGTGAGGCGATGTATTCAAATTCTTTGGGATTTTTTTTCAAAAAGCTTAAGAATAGAGTCAAAAATAAAGGTTCTGGAGTTTATTTTCCTGTTTCTTTCTTGTTTTCTCATATAAGCCTGAGTTTCTATCTTTTCATCAAGAGTGAGAACCACAGAACTCTTGCCAAGTTTTAAATTGAAGCTTTACAGTTTTTGAAAAACTTGCTTACAAAAGCTTAGAATTTTCTTGCCAATATTGCTGGGTTGGAAATTATATATAAAAAGCTCTTTGAGTTGAGTCTGTATACGATTGACTCCAAGTTAATTTTGTTGCATTCCAAATGAACATTATAATTGATGAGTATGTTAAAGCGGTGTATATTTACCATAAAATTTCCTTAATGGCTTGTTTATATTGTTTTAGATTTTTTGAATATACTTGTAAAACTCCTGAAAACTGGCTTTCAAGTTTCTCTTTTAAGTATACTTCAGTCGTTTGTGTTATCTGTAAAATAAGGCTTTTGGTTCATCATTTTTGACTTGTTTTTTGAAGTTGTTTAAGTGTTTCATAATATACCCCAAGATTACTTAGATTTTTAGTTGGAAGATCGATCTTATTCTCATTCTATTATCTTAATAAGATTTTTAATAGATCGGATTTGGTGTTCTATGATTTCGATAAAAGGTAGATATTTTACTAACCTCATCAGACACTCTGCGGTTTGCTCACAAAATTCACTATCTATTTTGCTACTTCTCATTTGATCTTAATAATTTTTTGCCCATCTGTTGAGAGATCGGGATAGATAAGATAGTGATAATAACCATATTTACCTATAGTGTTTTTTTAAGCTCAAGAAGCCTAAGAGTTTGTTTGCTCAATTTTTACACATCTTCTTGCATGGTGTATTCTAATGTAATTTGGTTTGATGTTTCAGGAAATACGATTTATTGTATTTCTAGATTATTCCGATAAGAGCTTTCTAATATCCTCATGTGTTCGGCGTATCATAATGTATTTGAGTGTTTTATCTCTCATATCATTGGTAATTTGACTCAATTTTTCTTTGAGCCGATCTTGTTTTTTGATTAGTAATTGTATCTTTGCTTTGAGAGAGGATTTTTAGCTTATCTCTGATTTTTTTTGTATTGGGTGTTAATATTGTCAAAAAACTTTTCTAAGTTTCTTATTGTGCCAATCATAGAACCTCTTGGATATTAAAAAGATAGATTTGACTTGCTAAATTTTGTGGGATGTTATTTTGGGATGTGACAGATAGAAGGATAATTTTTTTAATGGTTTTAAGTTTTTCATAGTATTGAGAAGTACTTGATTTTAAGTGGTGAGATTCATAAATGATAATTAAGCTATAATCTTGATGATTATTAATTTCGTGAAGTGTGTTGTGTGTTTTGATTTCTTATGTCGATTGATACTTACTTTCTCGAAGTGATCTCTCCAATTTACCTATAAAGTTGTAGGAAAAGCAGCAGGGATTTTCCCTCTAAGCTTTCCACTTGTTTCAAGTTTTTGGGTAATGATTGTGGCAATGAGAGTTTTCCAAGGCTCATCACATCAGAGAGAAAAAACCATTGTATTTTTCTATTTTAATTTATAGCCCATCTTTAATGGTAAAGATTTGATGTCTGAATGCTTTACAGCTATTAGGGAAAAGATTTTCAATATTCTTATTAATTTGAATTTTTCCTTATCAAAATACTCGAAATGTTTTTATAGTTTTGTCATTAGCAAAAAGGCTTTTTATATTCTTTAGCATCTATGATAAAAAAATCTTTTGCAGTGCAAATAATGATGAATTTTATAAAATTGTTTTTATTGCCTTTTATGTTTGTTTTGTAGTTGTATGTTTTCTCTAAAAAAATTGATATTTCTTTCTTTTGATAATCATAATCTTCTTCATTTACTTTTGAAGCTTGAGATAAAAATTCATTTATTTTGACTTTAAAATCTTTTATGATGTCTTTGGTTGGTGTTTTTGCATTATTTTTGATGAATTCTTGAAGTGGTATTAAATCAAAGCGCATGAAAGTCCTTATAAATTTTAGTAAATTTTATCTAAAACGCTATAAGAAAAGCATAAAACATTCTTGATTTTATATCTTATGTTAAAATTATATTTTATATCATCAAAAAAAAGGAAAATCATGCAAGTTTTGCAAAAAATATTTAAATTATTAGCTATTATAGCTTTTGTTTTTAGTGCAAACGCAAATGCATTAAGTGAGGGTAAAGAGTATATTACTTTAAAAATACCTATCCCAAATGCACAAAATTCTCTAATAGAGGTATTTTCTTATCGTTGCATTCATTGTTACACCCATCATCAATTTCACACTTTAGCAAAGGTTAAAGAGGTTTTGCCAAATTTAAAATATGATCTTTTTTCGGTAAGTTCTATGAGTGAGTATGGTGGTGCTTTAAATGAGATGTTTGCTTTAGCTTCTTTTAAAGAAAAAGCTTTAGGTTTGGATGTTACTAGCGAAAAAAGTCTTACTTATAAGCTTGCTGATGTGTATTTTATAAGTCATTTTGAGCAAAAGTTAAATTTAAATGATATTGATTTGTTTTATAAAATAGGCTTAAATGCTATCGGTGCTAGTAAAGAAGAATTGCAAAAATTTTTACAAACTAAAGAAGCTAAAGAGCTTTTAGCTGCTTATGATGTAGCTAATGAAATTTCAAGAAATTATGGCACGCCTGCTTTTGTGGTAAATGGTAAATATCAAATCAATCCTGAATATATCACTTCTTTAGAAGAATTAATCCGTATAGTTAAAGAACTTTCTACTAAGTGATATGTATCCGCTAAAAAAGGAAAAAATATGAAATTTAAAAAAATCATTAGCATTAGCTTGCTTGCAAGCATGGCTTTATTACCTAATGTTGCTTTTGGTATAGGTGGGATGAGTGGTGCTAAAGTGGATTATCAAGTGCAAGGACAAATTGGAGCTATAAAGCTTAATCCTTATGGTTTATCTCCGCTTAGTGCTGTAATTATGGATGGTGGATATAAACTAAGTGATGTAAGCGTAACTATAGTTCCAAAACCAAATGGGCAAACTATATCTTATAGGGTTAGCCCTAGTAAAATCAAAACTTATGGGGGAATTCCTATTTTTGGACTTTATCCATCGTATTTAAACACAGTAAAAGTAAGTTATACCAAAACTGCTTTTGGAAAAAGTGAAAAAGTAATAGACGAGGTATATAAAATAGCAACTGGTGGGGTAAATATAGAGCCAAGTGGAAGTCTTATGCAAAGAGGTGTGCCTTTTGAAAAAGTGGAAGTGATTAAAGTAGATAAAGAATTTGAAGATAGATTGTATCTAGTAAATAATACTCCAGGAAAATACAGCGCAAAAAGCTCTCAAGCTATATGGAATAACCCAAGCGGTGGTGCTTTAGAATGGGATGAGGCTTCTAATGTCTTTATTGTCGATACAAAGGGTGAAATTCGTTGGTATTTAGATAATGATAAACTAATGGATAAAAACAATATTTATAATCGTGGTATTATGATGGGCTTTAGACAAAACTTAGATGGGGCGTTAAGCTTTGGGTTTGGTCAAAGATATGTAAAATATGATTTAATGGGTAGAGAAATTTTTAACCGCCTTTTACCTTCTTCTTATATAGATTTTTCTCATTCTATGAGCCAAATGCCAAATGGTAATTATCTTTTAAGAGTGGCCTTGGCTAATGTTAAGCGTCCTGATGGTAAAAATGTACGTTCAGTGCGTGATGTGATAGTAGAAGTTGATAAAAATGGCAATGTAGTAGATGAGTGGAGGCTTTTTGAAATTTTAGATCCATATAGAGCTAATATTATCAAAGTTTTAGATCAAGGTGCTGTTTGTTTAAATGTAGATGTTTCAAAAGCGGGTAAAACTTTAAGCAATGAAGAATTAACTAAAATGGATACAAGTGAAATTTTTGGGGATATAGCAGGCACTGGAGTAGGGCGTAACTGGGCTCATGTAAATAGTGTAGATTATGATCCAAGTGATGATAGCATTATCATTTCAAGTCGTCATCAAAGTGCTATTATAAAAATCGGACGTGATAAAAAAGTAAAATGGATACTAGGAGCACATAAGGGCTGGGGAGAAAAGTATAAAAAAGCACTTTTACAACCTATTGATAAAAATGGCAAAAATATAATTTGTGAAGATGATTATAGTAAATGTCCTGGTTATAAAAATAAGGAAGGTGGCTTTGATTTTACATGGACACAGCACACTGCTTTTAGAATAGATGAAAAATCTAATAAAAGATATATTTACATTACAGCTTTTGATAATGGCGATGCAAGAGCTATAACACAACCTGCTTTTGCTTTGATGAAATATTCAAGAGCGGTTGTATATAAAATAGATCAAAAAAATAAAACCGTAGAACAGGTATGGGAATACGGAAAGCAAAGAGGCAATGAATGGTTTTCACCTATTACTTCTTTAACTGAGTATCATAAAGATAAAAATTCTATTATGGTTTATAGCGCTAGTGCTGGCATGGCTTTTGATTTAAGCAAGGGTGTTGCTATAGGAGAACCAAAACCTGAAATAGATGAGTTTAAATGGGGAGCTAAAGAACCTTCGGTGCAAATTCGTTTTAGTGGAGCAAGCACTGGTTATCAGGCTATGCCTATTGATTTAGAAAAAGCATTTAAATAAAAAAAGGGCTTTTTTAAAGCCCTTTAGTTTTATAAATATCCTGCACCTAAAGCTAAGAAATAACCTACTATACAAGAAACAATTACACCAATTAAACCTGGTAAGATAAAGCTGTGATTGATAACAAATTTACCTATTTTTGTAGTACCTGATCTATCAAATTGTATAGTTGCAAGATCGCTTGGATAGGTTGGTAAAATATAATATCCATAGCAAGCTGCTGCAAAAGCAATGATAATACCTGGTTCAACACCAATACCTAATGCAAGTGGTACAAATGCTGCAATCGCTGCTGCTTGAGAATTAACAAATTTAGAAATTAATAAAAGCATAACTGCATAAGTCCAAGGGTGTTCTATAACGATATTTCCTAAAGACTCTTTCATCATAGGAGTATGTACTGCAAACATAGTATCTGCCATCCAAGAAATTCCAAAAACAGCCACCAAAGCTATCATACCTGATTTAAAAATCTCATTTTTTGCAATTTTACTTGCATCAAGTTTAGTAAAGATGATGAGTGCTGCACCTGCTAAAAGCATAAACATTTGAATGGTTGCGACCATATTCATAGGTTTGGTAACACCTTTTGAGGTAAATTGTGGTCTAAGCTCTGGGAAGGCTCCAAGTATAGCCACTATTGCAATAGCGCCTAGGAAAATCCACATAGCTACCCATTGAATAGTTGGAAGTTTTTGCCCAAGAAGAGTTTTGCTATCGCCATAGATATATTCTCTTTGCTCTGGATCTTTGATTCTAGCTTGAAATTCTTCATCTTTATCAAGATCTTTTCCTCTAAACCAAGAAAAAATTCCTATAGCTAAAACGCCTACTAAAGTAGAAGGTATAGTAATAGCAAGTAAATCTACATAGCCATCAAATCCCGCTAAAGGATGTTTATTGATTTCTGGATTTAAAAGTAGTGCAGTTAAACTTACAACAGCAACTGAAACAGGACTTGCTATAACCCCAAGTTGAGAAGAAATACTAGAAGCAGCCATTGGTCTTTCTGGGCGAATGCCATTTTTAATAGCAATGTCATAAATAATAGGCATCATAGTATAAACAACATGTCCGGTTCCACAAAGCATGGTTAGAAAACAAGTTACAAAAGGAGCTAAGATGGTTAAAAATTTAGGATTTCTTCTTAAAACTCTTTCTGCGATTTGTAACATTACATCCAAACCACCACTAGCTTGTAAAGTTGCACTAGCAACAACAACAGCTAATATGGTAAGCATAACATCGATTGAAGGTTTTCCAGGTGCTACAGCAAAACCAAAACTTAAAACTAATAAACCTATACCGCCTAATAAACCTAGAGCGATACCACCTTTTTTTGCCCCATAGAAAAGACAAATGAGAACTACGGCTAGTTGGATACTAAATTGAGTGCCTTCGCTAAGGCTAGTTAGCATTTCCATACTCTCTCCTTGTTTTTAAAATATGCGAGAGTATAGTGTAAGTTTTATTAATAGTAAATAAAATTTTTTATTATTTAAATAAATATTTACCAATATTTTGAATTTGTTTGTCAAAATATTGGTTTTTTCAGTTTATTGGTAATTTTTTAAGACAGCAAAAAGAATTTTACTGATTTTTTCAATAGAAGCTATTTCACATTTTTCATCTGTTGAGTGAGGGCTATGGATATTTGGCCCTATGGAGCAACATTCTAGCGGTTGTTTTTCACTGATAATACCACATTCTAAACCAGCATGTATAGTGTAAAGTTTGGCATTTGGATTTTCTTTTTTAAAATAGCTTAGAATTTCTTCTCCAAAATTAGTATCTTTATTAGCCCAAGGTGGATAAAAATTCGCACTTGAAACTTCACAATTTTGCATTTTAAAATAAGTTAAGGTTTCAAATTCTATAGTTTTAAGCTCTTGTAAATCATTTGATCTTGCAAAAAGTTCAAAATGAAATTTACCTTCTTTTTCATAAGCTAATGAAAGATTGATACTTGTTTGGACTAAATTTAATTGATGATTAAAAGTTCTAACACCTTGTGCAAAAGCATTGATAAGATTTAAAATGATTTGAGAATTTTTATAATATGTTCTTTTGGTTTTACCTAGATATTTTATTTTAAAATGATTATTTTCTTTTGGAGGATTTTGAAAAAATGCTATGATTTTAGCATGTTTTGGTATAGAATTAATTCTCTCACCTGCGCTAAATTCACAAAGCTCGCCTTGGTTTTGAGTGATAAAATAACTTGCTTCTTTAATAGAAGATTTAATATTTTTAACAATATCAATCCCTGAATGTCCACCTTTAAAATCAATTGCCTCTATTTCATAGCATTCGCCTTCTTTTTCGCCTATTTCTAAGTTTAAGTTAGCAAAAATATCCACACCACCAGCACAACCTATAACAACTTCATCATCACTCTCATGATCTAAATTTAACAGCTTGTTTGAAATTAAAGTATGTGCAAGATTATTTGCTCCACAAAGTCCAACTTCCTCATCATTGGTAAAAAGACATTCGATATTTTCAAAGTCTTTTAAAGCCTGCATCATTAATGATACTCCTATACCATTATCTGCACCCAAACTTGAGTTTTTAGCTTTTAAATATCCATTTTCTTCATACATTTGTATATTTGGAGCTTCTCCCATGCAAACCATATCATAATGACTTTGTAAGCAAATTTTAGGGTTTCCTTTATATGCATGGATATTACCTGCTTTATCAACACTTACTTGGCAGTTTTGACTTTTAGCAAAGTCAATGAGAAAATTTTTTAATTCTTCGGTTTTAAAACTACAATGAGGTATTTGAGTAATTTGTTTAAAATTTTGTATAATTTCTTGCATAAAATCTCCTTTTTATTGTAATTATGGCATATTTTTATATAGATGAGGTTTAAATGAAAATTTCTAAAAAGCAAATTAAATTATTGATAACTTTATTAAAAGATCCAAAGAAATTTTTAATTGTACTTTTTTTGTTTGCTTTTGCTTATGTTTTAAATTATGATAGTGGCTCGTATATTAATGCTAAAATAAGTCGTGTGATAGATGGGGACACTATTGAGGCTAAATTTGAAGATGAGAAGCTTAAAATTAGACTTTTTGGTATAGACGCGCCTGAGAGTGATCAAGCCTATGGAAAAATGGCTACGCAATTTTTAAATGCAATTGTGTTGAATAAAGAAGTGGTTTTGAATGTAAAAGATGAGGATAAATATGGTAGAATTTTAGCCATTGTATATTTAAATGATAAAGATATTAATCAAGTTATGGTTAAAAATGGCTTTGCTTGGGCTTATGAACATTATAGTGATTTATATGTAAATGAGCAAAATTATGCCAAAGAAAACAAAAAAGGTTTATGGGTTGATGAAAATCCTATAGAGCCTTACAAATGGCGTAAGCAAATAAGATTAAAATAGGATGAGAAATGTTTAAAAGTGTATTTTTTCTAGGGTTTTTAGCATTATTTTTTAGCGGTTGCTTTGTAAATGAAAGAGGGGTTTCAAATCGCTTTTATGATGATTGTAAAGAATATTATGATGCAAGTGGGACTTATCATAAAGAATGCCCAAAGAATTGGGTGGATTTACCTTTAACCCCCGATTCCTTTTAAGACCGCATTAAGCTCTTCTTGTGTAGTTTCTTGTTTGGCTGGTTCTTGTTGGTTTTGATTGTTGTTTGTGGCAGTTTGATTTTGTTTGAGTTTAAATATATGATCATCGGTGGTAATTACTTGAAATGATGCGTCAAAAATTTTAATTTCATTGACAAAACCAACCACTTTAACTTCTCTTTTTCTTGAGTCATCACTAAATAAAGCACTTGCTTCAAGATTTAGAATATCTCCTACTTTTAAAGGAGCATAAAAAAAGCTTCTTGAGCCTATTAAGACGCTAAATTCTTTATTGATTGCAGCTTGTGCTATATAATTTGCTGCATTAAATACAAAACCACTATGCACTAATCCTAGCTCATCTACTGCCATATCATGAGTTGTGATTAAAATACCCTTAGCGAAATTTTTTTCTATATGAGAAATACTTCCTGCTAAAGTATTGTTTATCCCTGGACAAGTGATAAGTTCTGATTTAATGCGATTTAATTCTTCTGGATCTATTAATTCTTCTATACTAACAGCACTTACTGTTCTTGCCATTTTTACACCTTTAATTTAACATAAACTCTTTTTGGTGCCTCATAGCCTTCGCAAGTTAAATTTGAGTCATTTTCATCTAAAAATTGATCTAAAGAATAAGAATCAATCCATTGTGTTTTTCTTTGTTCTTCAAAATCAGTTTGTTTAGTTGCTATAACTTCAAATTCACTAAATCCAGCTCTATAACACCAATTTCTTAAACCCAATATCGACGGAATGAAAAAAATATTTGGTATTTTTGAATAAGTTTTTTGAGGAATAAGTGCAATTTCTCTTTCATCTTCTATATACATAGTATCTAAAAAAACTATGCCATCTTTATTTAAAGATTGCTTGAGTTGTTTTAGCATGGCTATAGGATCACTACGATGATAAATTACGCCAAGACAAAAAATCACATCAAATTTTATGCCATAATTTGGTACATCAGCCACACCTAAAAGCTCATATTGTATAGGAGTTTTTGCAATGGAGTTTAAAAGTAAAAATTGCAAATAATACTTAATAGAAGGATCAAAACCTATGAGCTTTGAAGGATTAAATTCAAGCATTTTAAACATATAATAACCATTATTACAACCAATATCCGCAACCACCTTACCTTTGATTTCTTGCATATAAGGCTTTAATATGTTAAATTTAATAAAACTTTGCCACTCTGTATCTATGAACAAATCATTGATTTTAAAAGGTCCTTTACGCCAAGGTTTTAATTCTAAGGCAATGTCCTTAATCTCATTATCTAAGCTTTTATCACAAAAAATATCAAAACTTTCGTTTATAAGATAATTTGAGTTTTGAACTTTTGTGTCAAGTTTTTGAATTTTTTCATATAAAGGATGTTTTAAAACTTGCTTTAACAAAGCATTATCTTGCATATTTTTCCTTAAAAAACTCCCTTATTTGGGAGTTTTATTATTGAAGTAGGCTTGCTAGTTTAGTTTGTAGCATTACATTTGAGTGAGCATTTGCAAATAAAAATGCATTTTCTTTTAGGTAATTTGCATTAAAATCATTGATATTTTGTGCTAAGTCATTATTTTGCAATTTACTTTCAGCTTCTTTAGTGTTAATGCTAGTTTGCAAAGATGAGTTGATATTAGAATGGATAGCATTGATCCCAGCACCAATATCTGCGCGTAAAGAACCTACTTGATCTTGAAAATCACGAATTCCATCTTGGTTTTCAAGGCTTAAATTTGCTGTGCTTGGTTGATTTAAATTGATACTTTCAACCCCAGATCCAACAACAAAATCCATACTTTGGAAAACATTTTTTCCATTAAAAGTTGCATTTGAAAATGCATCATTGATTGAGCTGATGAGTTTATTTGCTTCGGTATTTAGCATACTTTTTTGTCTATCATTTAATGCAGCACTATTTGAGCGTACTGAAAGTTCATTAAGTCTATCTGCAGTAGCTGAGATATTATTTAGCGCTGAGTCTGCAATTTGCAAAACACCCACTGAATCATAAGCGTTTAAAATACCTTGATCTATAGTGCTATACTGACTTCTTAAAGAATCAGCTATGGCTAAATTTGCCCCATCGCTCCCGTCTATAGCACGCATTGCGGCTATATTTTCTAAAGCTTTTTCTTGGCTTTTTTGAGCTTGATTTAAGTAATGGTTTTGTTGAGTTGTTCCTATATCGCCTATTTTCATCTTTGACTCCTTTTAAAGACTTATTTTATTATATCACTTTTTTGTTTTAAAATTTAAAAAAAACAAAATTACTTGTGATAACATGATAATTTTCATCACAACTTCACTTGCACCATGAATTTTTATAAATTCTTGAGTCTTAGTTGCTTCTTCTCCTAAGCTTTGTGCTTCTAAAACATAAGCAATGAAGTAAAATACAAAAAGCAAACTTAGTGCCAAAATGATCAAAGAAAGCATAAATTTTGAAAAATTTATTTTAAAAGTTAAATTTTTATCCTTAAATGAGAAAATTTCCATTAAAATAGATAAAACACTCACACCTAGCAAAACATAACCAAATTGCACAAAAATGTGTGTCATTAAAAGTCCACTTTGAAAATGAGTTAAAACCCCTTCGCCTATGAATTTAGCAGGATAAAATATAGTCGGAGCTAAAAATACACCTATGCTAATTTCAATCCCAATTAAACTTGCTAATAAAAATAAATATATTGATTTCATATTTTCTCCTATAAAAAGATAATTATAGTCTAATTTTTTAAATTCCACGCAACAAAGGCTCTATCAAATCCATTATAATCTTGATAAAAAGTAGCTTTAAAATCATTTTCTTCTAAAATTTTATTTAAAATTGCTTTTTGATCATAGCCAAACTCACACGCTAAGATTTTTGTGTTATGATTTTTGGCAAAAAGGATAATTTCATGTAAAATTTCCCAACCTTTATCCCCGCCAAATAAAGCATTATGCGGTTCATTTTGCACCCATTTATCCAAAGGATAATTATTTTTTATATAAGGAGGATTAGAAAAAATAAAGTCAAAATTTCCTTGCATAGTTTTAAAATCACAAAGTTGAAAATTAATTAAATTTGAAACATTATGAAAATCTGCATTTTTTTTAGCAAGCTCTAGCGCTTTTGGATTAATATCGCAAGCTTGTATAAAAATTTGCTTTAACTTTGCTAGAGAGATACTTAAAATTCCACTCCCAAAGCCGATCTCAAGTATATTTTTAAAAGAGTTATGATCTAAAATTTCTAAGCATCTTTCAAGTAATATTTCACTATCAAAACGCGGTACTAAAACCCCTTTTTCAATAAAAAAATCTAAACCATAAAACTGTGTTTTTTGAAATAAATACTCAAAAGGCTCGCCATTTAAAAATTTATCTACGTATTCTAAAAAAACTTTTTCATCAATTTGAAATTCAGGATTTAAAAAAATCCAAGCTTTATCTTTTTGCAAAAGCTCACAAAGAATAAAAAGTATATATTCTTTGTGAGTAGGATCTTTTGCGTAAGCTTGCTTTAAAGCTTGTTTGATTGAAATCATTGCAAAGCTTTAATTCTATCGTAAATACAAGGATGACTTAGATGAAAGAAAGTATAAATTTTACTTGTTTTAACAAAGGCTTTATTTTCTTTTGCTAAGGCTATGAGGGCATTTTTCATATCTTCTTTAGAACTTAGTTTTGCTCCATGTAAGTCAGCATTAAATTCATTTTTTTGACTCATTTTGTTTAGTAGTGGGGAGATAATAAAAGTAAAAATATTTCCAAAAATCAATAAAAGCGCAAAAACTCCAGCATTAACCCCATCTAAATGACTTTCAATATAAAAAAAGCTTGGTAAATGTGCAAAGATAAAAAATAAAGCAAAAAGCATCAAAGCACTAGAAAATAACATTTTTAGTAAATCTTTATGCACAAAATGTCCTAGCTCATGACCTAAAACAGCGATGAGTTCTTTTTCTTTTAAAGCATTTAAAAGTGTATCAAAAAGCACCACTCTTTTGCTTTTAAATAAACCGCCAAAATAAGCATTTAATCTTTTGTCCCTTTTACTTGCATCAATAACATAAACACCATTTGTGCTAAAACCACATTTTTGCATTAAATTAGTGATTTTTTCTAATAAATTTTCATCTTCAAGTTTTTTCATTTTATTAAACATAGGTGCAATAAGTGTAGGATAGATAAGATTTATAATAAGTATGATTATAAAGCTTAAAGCAAAAGCCACTACCCACCAGTATGTGCTAAAAAATTCAAAACAAAACACTAAAGCATAGATGATTAAAAAGCCAAAAATAAGCATTAGGGCTAAAGATTTAATGCTATCTTTAATAAAAAGTGCTAAAGTCATATTTGAAAAGCCGTGTTTTTTATCTTTTATAAAGCTTTCATAATAACTAAGTGGTAAATTTAAAATACTAATAATCAATAAAAATGTAAGCAAAAATAAAGTATTTTCTAAAGTAGAATTTTCTTTGATGAAAATTTCTTTTAAATATAAAAAGCCAAAGCTAATCCAAGAAATATTAATCATCAGATTATAAAGATTAGAAAAGATTTTGTATTTTTCATTTTCTATGGCGATATTTGCAGCATTTTTATAATCATGCTCATTTAAAATAATCGCTTGTTTTTCTC
Organism: Campylobacter sp. IFREMER_LSEM_CL2151; assembly: GCF_025771725.1. NCBI lineage: Bacteria > Pseudomonadati > Campylobacterota > Epsilonproteobacteria > Campylobacterales > Campylobacteraceae > Campylobacter > Campylobacter sp. IFREMER_LSEM_CL2151. The sequence continues at coordinate 58,315 of NZ_JAKMQT010000003.1, forward strand.
TTTCTTTTTTTAAAAAAGAAATTTGCATATAAGATATAAAAACCAAAAAGGCCGTGTAAATACATAAAATAGATATTAAAGTCATAATTTTTCCTTAAATAAATTTGAGTAATTTTATCTTATTTAAAATATATAAAGTTAATCAATACTTTCACTTTTTTCCAAAACCTCAAAATAAGCTTCTTCTAAAATACTAAGTTCATTTTCTAAGGAATTTAGCTTTTCATAAAGGGTATTTATACCTAGTTCTTGATAGATTGCAGGATTGCTTAGAGCATTTTTGATTTCTTTGATTTCTTCTTCTAATTTATGAATTTTATCAGGATATGAGTTTAAAATTTCATTTTCTTTATAGCTTAGTTTTTTATTTGATTTTTCTTTTGTTTTTACACTTGTTGTGGTGTTTGTTTCTAAACTTTTGGAAAATTCTTCAAAGTCTTTGTATTCTTTTTCATTTTCTAAATACTCACTATAAGAAAGAACTTCTATGTTAATATTTGCATTCTCTTCAAAAGCATAAAGTTTAGTTGCTATTTTATCAACAAAATATCTATCATGTGATACAAGCAAAATCGCACCTTCAAAAGAAAGTAAATATTCTTCTAAGATATTTATTGTAGCTATATCTAAATCATTTGTTGGTTCGTCTAAGATTAATACATCATATTCTTTAGTAAAAAGCAAGGCAAGAGCAACTCTGTTTTTCTCACCCCCACTTAACACACTCACACTTTGTTCTAAAAATTCTTTTGGAAATAAAAATTGTTTTAAATACCCATAAACATGCATATTTTTACCACGCACTTGAATATGATCACCGCCATTTGGGCAAAAAATTTCTAAAAGTTTTTTATCAGTATTGAGTAAGCTTCTGCTTTGATCAAAATAGCCTATTTTAACTTCACCTCTTTTAATTTCCCCGCTATCAAGCGGAATTTGATCAAGTAAAATTTTTAAAAAAGTAGATTTCCCACAGCCATTTTTACCTACTATGGCTATGCGCTCACCTTGTAAAATTCGTGCATTAAAGTCTTTAAAAAGTGTCTTGTCTGCTATGGATTTTGAGATATTTTTAAGTTCAAAAAGCATTTTTTTGCGGTTTTGATTTTGGGTTTGATTGAAATTTTTACTTGCTCTTTTGATTTCAAGCTGTAAGCGTTTGATAGCTCCTGGATTTTTCTTGGCTTCTTCACGCATTTTAAAAATGCGTTCTTTGCGTCCTTCGTTGCGTTTAAGCCTAGCTTTGACTCCTCTTCTTAGCCATTCTTCCTCACTTTTTAATTGCTTAAGCAAGGTTTCATGACTTTTAGCTAAAGAAGCTAAAATAGCTGCTTTTTTTTCTAGATATTGTGTGTATCCACCTTCAAAAACGCTTAATTTTCCTGCTTCTATTTCAACGCATTTTTGTGCTATTGCGTCGATAAAATACCTATCATGAGAGATGAAAATAACACACATTTTAGAAGCTTTCAATCTTTCTTCTAAAAAGCTACTCATATATACATCTAGGTGGTTGGTTGGCTCATCAAGCAATAAAATATCAGGATTTTTTAGCAAAAGCGTGCAAAGCCCTACGCGTCTTATTTCGCCTCCGCTTAAAGAGCAAAGTGTTCTGTCTTTGTATTCTAATAGTTTAAATTCTTCTAATATTCTTTGTATTTTTTGGTCTAAATTCCATGCATCTTTTGAATCTATAAATAAACTTAATTCATCTACTTTTTTTAAATATTCTTTATTTTCAGGATCAAGAGCTAGTTTTTCGTTATAGTTTTCAAATTCTTTTAAGGCTCGGTATATTTCTTCAAGTTCTTTTTTGATGGCTTCGCTCACACTTAAGGTGCTTTCAAAGCTTACTTGTTGACTTAGCATGCCTATGCTAGCATTATTTTGTTTAATCACTCTACCGCTATCTAGTTTTAAAGTTCCCATAAGGGCTTTTAAAAAGCTTGATTTTCCTTCGCCATTTTTGCCTATAATGGCGATTTTTTCTCCTAAATTTGCACTAAAATTTGCATTTTCTAAAACTATTTTTGTATTAAATTTCTTATTTGCGTCAATTAAATCTATTAAAGCCAAATTTCTTTCCCAAATGTTTTTTGCGATTTTACTTTAAAAAGTATTAATTTTGCTTAAATAAAATTACACTATGAGAGTGTTTGTTTTTTTTACTTTATTAGTTTTATTTTTTGCTTTGGCAAATTGGTATATTTATAAAAGATTTTTAAGTAGGGTTGATTTTTTAAAACCTTATAAAAAGCTTGTGTTAGCTTTTGTTTTAATAGTTTTTGTATGTGAATTAATCTTTTTTGTAAATATGCGCGGGGATTTTTTACATGAAAAGCTTTATTATATTTTAGCGATTTTTCCTACTATTACCTGTTTTTTCTTGCTTTTTGGAGTGGTTTTTGAAATTGGTTCTTGGATTTTCTTTAATGAAAATAAAAAAGAGCAAATTTTTAGCCTTCAAAGAAGAAAGTTTTTAAAATTAATTTTTGATTCTTGGCTTATTATACTTAGCGTTAGTATGGTGTTTAAAGGTTTTGTAAATGCTATTAGTACACCTAAGGTTAATGAGGTAGATATTAAAATTAAAAATTTAAAAGAAGATTTAAACATAGCTTTGCTTTCTGATGTGCATTTGGGAAAAAATTTAGGTGAAGATTTTTTAAAAACCTTAATCGATGAGGTTAATGCTTTAAATGCTGATATAATCATCATAGCTGGGGATTTAATTGATACAGATATAGCTAGCATGTCTTATATTAATTTATTAGAAAATTTTAAATCAAAATATGGTACTTATTTTGTTTATGGAAATCATGAGTATTACAATGATATAAATGCAATAAGCAAAAAACTTAAAACGCTTAAAAATTTCAAAGTTTTAGAAGATGAAAGTGTTGATTTTGGGGATTTTACTTTAAGTGGGACTTTGGATTTGGCTGCTAAGCGTTTGGGATTTAAAGAAAGCAATATAGAAAAAATCAAAACTCAAATCAATCAAGAGAAAATTAATATTTTAATCACGCATCAGCCAAAATATGTAAAAACTTATGATGTGAGTGGGTTTGATTTGATTTTATCAGGACATACACACGCAGGACAAATTTTCCCTTTTTCTTTGCTAGTATATTTAGAGCAAGGCTTTGTGTATGGGCTTTATAAATTAAGCAAAGATAGTTTGCTTTATGTAAGTAGTGGAGCTGGATTTTGGGGGCCTGCTGTGAGATTTTTGGCTCCTAGCGAGATAGCTTTGATTAGATTAAAAGGAGAATGAGTGGGATTTAGCAATAGTGCTTCAAAAATGTTTGGAATCATAGCAAAATATAAATTTCCAAAAATCATACAAAAAAATATAAATAAAGCTTATGTAAATGCTTTTAATATCAATATGAGTGAATTTAAACCTTTAGAAGAATACGAGAGCTTAAATGCTTTATTTACAAGAACTTTGTTAAATGAGCGAGAATTAGAAGATGGCTTTATAAGTCCAAGTGATGGTAAAATTTTAGAACTTGGAAGTAGTTTTCAAAATGACTTAAAAGAAAATTTAGCCTTTAGCATTAAAGGTTCAAGTTATAGCATAGAAGAGCTTTTAAAAAACTCAGCTAGTAAAGAAGAATTAGAAAATGGCATAGATTATGCAAATATTTATTTATCTCCAAAAGATTATCATCATTATCATGCACCTTGTAATATGCAAATTTTAAGTGCTACTTATATGAGTGGGGCTTTATTTAGCGTGAGTGAGGCAAAGTTAGCTAAGATTATAAACCTTTATACTAAAAATGAAAGAGTAGTTTTAAAGTGTTTGGTGGAGGAAAAATTTATACTTTGGATGGTATTTGTGGGTGCGCTAAATGTTGGTAAAATGCATTTTAGCTTTGATACTAGCATACAAACTAATGCTGCAAATTTTGATTTTACTCATACTTATGAAGATCTTTTTGTAAAAAAAGGCCAAAGACTTGGAAATTTTGAGCTAGGTTCAACTATAGTTTTAATCGCTCAAAAAGGGTTTTTAAAATTTAGCAAAAATGCTTATGAGCAAGTTGAATTTTCTAAGAAGATTGCGGACTTTGTTTAGTCTCATCTTCATTGGCAACTTTATATAAAAAGGCAAAAATTTCAGCCACTGCTTTATACATATTAGGTGGGATTTCATCGCCTAGATCAAGTTTGCTAAGCACTTCTACTAAGTCTTTATCTTCTTTTATAGGTATGCCATTTTCTTTAGCTAAAGAGATGATTTTAGCAGCGTTTTCGCCTTTAGCATTAGCTAGAATTTTTGGTGCATTTTGATCTTCTTTGCTATAGCCTAGTGCAACGGCTTTTTTTGTTTTTTTAGCCATTTTTAAGCCCTTGTGTCAAAACCCATATTAAAGTCATTGTATTCTTCTTGATTGTGAAATTTGCTTTTAACTATATCACTGATGAAAAAATTAGAGCTTAGAAGTCCTACTTTAACTAAGGCTTTTTTTAGCTCATGTGCTCTTTCATAAAGTTTTTTTCTAAAATTAGCATTTTCTATCATCATATTTATATCAATGTATTTATCATTACTTAGAGATAAAAATACATTGATTTTTCCTAATTTTTCAAATTCAAGATTAATTTGCGCATAAAATTTATCTTTTTTGCCACGTTTAAAGACTACATTAGATTTTTCTAAATCATCCCAAAAGAAAGGTAAAAAAGTATGAATGCTATTATTAGCTAAAGATAAAAGCTGGTTAAACTCAAGTTGAGCTATAAGACGATTTGCTTGATTTAGTATGCTTTCATTGTCTAAATTTTTAGCCAGATTAGAAACTTGCAAAAGAGTGGATTTGATGTCTTTTTGTAATTCTGAAGAAATTTCTGCAGTATCTTTTGGAGTAATTTTTCCAAGATCTTTTATAGAAAGTTCTAATTTTTTTTCTATATTTTTTATATCATCTAAAGAATTTTTTGCTTCATAATTTTTAGGATCTAAAGCTTTTAAAACCTCATTGAGTTTTCTTCCTATTAGGCCTAGTTCTTTGTTAAGATTATTTAAAAGCTCTTCTTGCAAATTTTGACTAAAATTAAGATTTTTACTTACATTTTGTTTGAAAATATCTTCTAGTAAAATTTTGCCCGAAGTGCTTTTAAATATATCTTCTAATTTAGTGTTATTTGTTTGTAAATTTTGACTTTTACTATCATTTTTGCTTGGTTCTTCAGTATTTTTTTGTGGTGTTTTAGGCTCTTCTTTGGGATTTTCTTTGATATCTTTGCTTTGTGGTGTTTTTTCTTCTTTTGTGTTTTGAATTTCTTTATCTTTTGCTATGCTTTCTTGTTTTTGTTGAGTTTCTTTTTTATCTTCTGTGTTTTTTTGCGGAGTTTTTATTTCCTCTTTTAACTCTTCTTTGATGTCTTTAGTGTGTGGAGTTTTATTTAAATTTTCTTGTGTTGTTTCAGTTTTGTTTTTGTGATTTTTTATGTCTTTTAAAAGCGTTATAAGATCTTTAATGTTTTGACTAAGTTCTTTTAGTATATGCGTATTTTGAATTTTTATATTTTCAGGTTTAGCTAGTTCTTTGTTGATAAGTGCTAAATTTTTATTAAGATTTTTAATGAAATTATTAGCAATATTTTGTAGCTTTTCTTGACTAATGGAGTTTGGATTTTTATTGATATAGTTTTTAAAATTTTCTATTTTATCAAATAGCTTAAAAAGTGTCTTGTAGTTTGTATTTTCTAAAGAAATTTTATTATCTTTTTTGTGATTTTGTAAGATGTGAATAAGTTCTTTTAGTGTACTTGTAGTGTCAAGATTTTTAAGATCTAAATTACTTATATCGCGTTTTAGATTTTCGCTAGTAGCCCCTTTTATGGTATTTAAAAGATTAAAAAAGCTTTGTGGTAAATTTTGTTCTTTTAAAGAATGATTGAGTTTTGCTTCTAAAAATACACCTGAATTTTTTACCAAAGATGAAAGATTTTTATTGTTGATATCTTTAGCGGGTTTAACTAGATCTTCTAAAACTTTAAGTAGTTTTTCAAATTCAGGATTTTTAGAAAGCTCTGCTTGAAGTTTTTTAACTTCATTAGCAAAATTAGGTGCAAAATTTAAATCTTTGTGATTTTTTAATACTGCTAAATCAGGATCTTTGTTGGTTTTGATTTGATCTAAAAGTTTATTTAATAATTCTTGTAATTTTTGATCGATTTTGCTTACATAATCTTTAGGTAATTTGACTTCAGGATCATTTTTAAAAAATAAAGGATTTTTTAAAGCATCATTAAGTGAGGTTTTTTTGTCTGATTTCTCGCTTTTGTTGTCTTTGCTTGTTTTGTTTTTTGCAAATTGATTTTGATTGTTAGAAATATTAGTTATCATCTAGCATTACCATATTGCCTGGTTTTCTTTTAAATTTGGTTAGATTTTTAAATTTTGGTTTATCTATAGCAAAGGCAATTAAAACAGTTAATAAAACGATGTAAAAATACATAAAACCATTGCCTTCAAAATAATACATCAAAGTTCCAAGCACAGCAGGCGCAAATAAAGCACCAAAAGAATAAGTAAAAAGAACGGCTCTACCTAGCTCAACTCTTTTGCTAGAATCTTCAAGCATATCATTTGCTCTAGCTAAAGAAAGAGCATATAAACAACACATTCCCATACCCAGTAAAAAGCCAAAAAAGTATTTTAAATAAATATTATAGCTTAATAATAAAATACAAAGCATAGCACTTAAAGCGGTAAAAGCGCATAAAATAATAGCAAATTTACGACTAATTTTATCAGAAAGGGTTCCGATGAAAAGTTGAGATATAAATCCTCCTAGCATGGTACAAAATATAAAAATTGAAGCTTCTTTTGCGCCAAATCCTTGTATGAGTATAAATAAAGAGGCCATGGAGAAAAATCCATTTAAAAGCATACCTGCTATAAAGCTTGTCACTAAAGCTAAAGGCACTATATCAAAAACTTTAGGGATGGAAATTTTGGTTTTTTGTGGTAAAACCGGCTCTTTAATACGGATTAAAAATAAAGGAATAGAAGCAAACATAATAAAACTAGCGCTTAAAATAAATACTGTATTACTTGGGAAATCAAATGACATAAGTAAAATTCCAAAGCCTGATGATGAGTAAAATACTACTTCATAAAAGGCTATTACTCTTGAGCGAATAGCATTTTTTGCTTTTTCATTAAGCCATGATTCTATGACCATTAAAAGTGCATAGTAACAAAAACCAAGTAAAAATCTCAAAACCATCCAAAAATATAGATTAGAATTTAAACTATGAAGCATAGTGGCTATACCAAAAATGATGGCAAAAATTCCAAAAGATCTTATATGTCCTACTTTAGAGACTATCCTATGGGCACTAATAGTGCTTACCATAGCACCAAGAAAATAACAACTTCCTATTATCCCTATATAAAAATTACTAACATCGTTATGTTTTAGAATAATTGCTATAGAATTTACCGTTAAAGCACTTCCTATAAAAACAAAAATCATACCAAAAAACAATGCAGTTAATGATCTAATCGTTCTCTTTGAGCTCAACATTTTCTTATTAAAAAATTATATATTAATACCGCTATGGGTGTGACAAACATTGCACAAAACAAGGCAAAAATACTCATTAAGCCTTGAAACTCTAAAAATAAAAATCCTGCTATTAAAAACACATAAGCAAAAATTTTAAACAAAGAAAAAAAAGCCAATGCGTTTTTAAAAATACTTTTAAATTTTGGTTTTAAATCGTCATCTATATGGATAAATTTTATAATTTTTGGCAAAGAATATTGTTTTTTAGCAAAAATTTGCAAAGGCCTTTGTGTAAAATCATAATTTTTAGCTGCTTTAAAAATAAAATTTTTGTAATTTAAAAAAGACACCAGAATGATTAAATTTTGAGCCAAAAAGCCAAATTCAAAGCTTATAAAGGTTTTAAAGCTTAACTCTTTATAGAAAAAAACTCCTGCTAAGAAAAGTAAATTTAATCCTAGCAAGAGTTTTAGTAAAATTTTAGGCTTTAGGATCATTTTTTAAATCTTTATAGCGATTTTCTTCTTTAAATTCCTCATAGCTTTTTACTTGTGCTTTGTAAGCTTTGTAAACATTTAAAATCGCTGCAGCTACTCCTATAAACACTCCTACCCAAAAAAGCCAAGCTATACTGGTTAAGTTTTTTAAAAAATAACCTATACCAACTCCGATTAAAACAGCTACAACCATGGATATGCCAAGGCTTAATCCATCTGCAGCTTCTATACCTTTGTGAATGATTTTTTGTCTTTTATTCATAGGGCTTTAAAGCTTTCTTGTGCTGCTTGTATGGTTTTATCAATGATTTTTTTATCCATACATTCACATATAAAACCTGTTTCAAATTGAGATGGTGCCAAATACACGCCTTTGCTTAGCATTTGTGCATGAAATTTAGCAAATAATTTAGTATCTGATTTTAAAGCATCTTGATAATTATTAACAGGGTTTTCACAAAAGAAAAATCCAAACATAGAACCAACGCAATTAACTTGCAAAGGAATTTTACAATCATTTGCAGCTTCTTTAAAGCCTTGAGTGAGTCTTTTACCTAGTTTTTCTAATTTTTCATATAAACCTTCATAATTTCTTGCTTTTTTTAAACTCGCATAACCTGCAGCCATAGCAAGAGGATTACCGCTTAGTGTTCCTGCCTGATATACCCCGCCCAAAGGACTTAATAAATCCATAATCTCAGCTCTTGCAGCAAAAGCAGCCGCAGGCATACCTCCGCCTATAACCTTACCAAAAGTTACTATATCAGCTTTTATATTATTAATTCCAAAAGAGCCTAGATATGAAGCTCTAAAGCCACTCATAACTTCATCAAAAATCAAAAGAATTTGATGCTCATCACATAGTTTTCTTAGCTCTTGTAAAAATTCTATTTTAGCAGGTACTAAACCCATGTTTCCTGCAATTGGCTCTATAATGATACAAGCTATATTATCATCATTATTGATTAAGTTTTTAACACTTTCAATGTCATTATAAATAGCCACTAGAGTATTTTTAGCTACATCAGTTAAAACTCCTAGTGAGCTTGGGGTGTTAAAAGTAGCGGCGCCACTTCCAGCGCTTACTAATAAAGAATCAGAATGTCCATGATAACATCCTTCAAATTTGATGATTTTATCTTTTTTGCTAAATCCTCTTGCAAGACGAATAGCACTCATAGTAGCTTCTGTGCCACTGCTTACAAAGCGTATTTTGTCTAAATGTGGCCAATCTTTTAAGATAAATTTAGCTAATTTAGTTTCAGCTAGGGTTGGTGCACCAAAGCTTGAACCATGTTCTAATGCTTTTTTACAAGCTTTTTCAATATCCTCATCACAATGCCCAAAAAGTAAAGGCCCCCAACTTTGTACATAATCTATATAAGTATTATCTTCTATATCGCTAATATAAGCACCTTTTCCTTGCTTGATAAATAAAGGATTGCTACCCACGCTAGCAAAAGCACGCACAGGAGAATCAACCCCGCCCGCTATATATTCACAAGCTTCTTCAAAGGCTTTTTTGTTATTTTTCATTTTTTACTCCTTTTGTTATTAGTAATATAATCATAAAGCGATTTCATCTCATCTTCTGTTAATGAGTAAGTTGGCATAATGCTTTTTGCCTCTTGAGGTTGGCTTAAAATTTCTCTAAAACGTGTATAAGGAGTGTTTTTAATACTTGGCACTATAAAAGGTGTTTTTTCTCCATTTTTAGTATAATATCCTAGTATTTGTTGTCCTCCATCACCATGACATTTAGCACAACTTATGCCTCTTGGATTTTTGTAAAGGGATTCTTGGTACTCTTTAGGTGAAATAAAATCTTCAGCCCAAGCACTATAAACTATAAAAAATAAAAATAAAATAATTTTCATTTATCACCTTTAACAAAAAAGAAGTTTTATTATGATACAATTTTTTAAGTTAAAGAAAGCTATAAATTTAAGGAAAGAAATGACACTTTTAGATGGTAAAAAGCTAAGTGATGAGATAAAAAATAATCTAAAACAAGAAGTATTAGAACTTAAAACCCAAAGTATAGAGCCTTGTTTGGCCGTGATTTTAGTAGGTGAAGATCCTGCTAGTGCTACTTATGTGGGTTCTAAAGCAAAGGCTTGCGAGCAATGTGGGATTAAGTCTTTGGTTTATAGACTTGATGTAAATACAACTCAAAATGAACTTTTGGCTTTGATTAATACCTTAAATCATGATGATAGTGTTGATGGAATTTTAGTTCAGCTTCCATTACCAGCACATATTAATAAAGACATAATCTTAGAAAGTATTAATTTTAATAAAGATGTAGATGGCTTTCATCCTTTTAATGTCGGGAATTTAAATTTAAATTTAAAAGGTGGTTTTTTGCCATGCACACCTTTGGGTGTTATGAAAATTTTAGAGTGTTATGATGTAAAATTAGAAGGTGCTGATGTAGTTGTAATAGGAGCTTCTAATATAGTAGGTCGTCCTATGGCTACGCTTTTATTAAATGCTAATGCTAGTGTGAGTATTTGTCATATTTATACAAAAGATTTAAAAGCTTATACAAAAAATGCTGATATTATCATCGTAGCAGCAGGTTGTCCAAATCTTTTAAAAGAAGATATGGTTAAAGAGGGTGTGATAGTAGTTGATGTAGGGATTAATAGGGTTGATGGAAAAATAGTAGGTGATGTTGATTTTGAAAATGTAAGTAAAAAAGCTAGTTATATTACTCCTGTACCAGGTGGAGTAGGGCCTATGACTATAGCAATGCTTTTAGAAAATACTATAAAATCAGCTAAAAATAGGATTAAAAAATGAATTTTTTGAAAAAAATCTATAAATTCACGCAATCTTGGACAGGGACTTTAATAGTTGTTTTATTGATTATATTTTTCTTTATACAAGCTTTTACCATACCAAGTGGTTCTATGAAAAATACTTTATTAGTAGGGGATTTTTTATTTGTAAAAAAATTCTCTTATGGTATTCCAACTCCACATATTCCTTGGATAGAAGTGCCTGTTTTGCCTGATTTTAATAAAAATGGACATTTAGTAAGTGCTGAGGGTCCTAAAAGAGGAGATATTGTAGTATTTAGATATCCACATGAGCCAAAAATCCACTATGTAAAAAGATGTGTGGCTAAGGGTGGGGATGAGGTTGTTTTTGCAAATAAAACCTTATATGTGCGTATGGTTGAGGGTGATGAGTATATGAAAGATTATTATCCTAATAAAACAAAAATCATAGGCGGAAGACTTTTTGTAAAAGAACCTTTTGTAGAAAAAGGAATACATTATGATTCTAGAGTGGATATAGAAAGTGTTTTTTTTCGCTATTTAAATTTAGGTCAATTTGCTATGAAGCCTGCTTCTTTTGATGAATTAGGTACTAATAATATTTATGGTTTTAATGCTTATTATTATAAAGTGCCTGAAAATGAGTATTTTATGATGGGAGATAACCGTGATCACTCTAGTGATAGTAGATTTTGGGGGAGTGTAGATTATAAATATATAGTTGGTCAACCTTGGTTTATTTATTTTTCATGGGATGAAAATAAAAAAGTTAGATGGGAAAGAGTAGGGCGTTTGGTTGAAACTATAGAAAAAGATGAGCGTTTTATTCATCATAATGAAAGCGATATAGAAGCTTTAGAATAATTACCCAAAGAAACAATATAAAATTTTTATGTGTAGAAAATGTATAGTTTCTACACAAATTTATAAAAATATACACTCTTAATTTTATTCGTAGATTTTTTTAAGCTCCAAGTTGTAACAATTAACACAAATAAAAATCAAAGCAAAAAATAAAGGATAAAAAATGCTAAGTCAAAGATCTCAAAATCTAGGAGAATCCTTAACTTTAGTAATGACTGATATAGCCAAAACTTTAAAAGCAAATGGTGAAAAAGTTATTAGTTTTTCAGCAGGTGAGCCTGATTTTGATACTCCAGAAATCATTAAAAAAGCAGCAATTGAAGCTATTGAAAAAGGTTGTGGGGCTTATACGCCAGTTGTTGGCATAAAAGAAGTTATAGAAGCTATACAATATAAATTTAAAAATGATAATAATTTAGAATACAAAGCAAGCGAAATCATTACCAATGTTGGTGCTAAGCATTCTTTATTTATGGCGATTGAGTGTTTAGTTGAAGAAGGTGATGAGGTTATCATACCAAGTCCTTATTGGGTGAGTTATCCTGAAATGGTAAAATTTGCAGGCGCAACTCCTGTGTTTATAGAAGGTGAGGCAAAAAATGGATTTAAAATCACCCCTGAGCAATTAAAACAAGCTATTACTCCAAAAACTAAAGTTTTGATGTTTAATTCCCCATCAAATCCTACAGGGGCAATATATTCTAAAGAAGAAATTACTGCTTTGGCTAAGGTTTTAGAAGGAACTAAAATCGTAGTTTTAAGTGATGAGATTTATGAAAAATTAGTTTATGATGGAGAATTTTGTGCTTTTGCACAAGTGAGCGAAGATGCTTTAAATAGAACTGTAAGTATTAATGGTCTTAGTAAATGCGGTGCTATGCCAGGATGGCGTTTTGGTTATATGGCGAGCAAAATGAGTGAGTTTAACAATGCTGTTAAAAAATTACAAGGACAAAGTACTTCAAATATTTGTTCAATCATTCAACACGCAGCTTTACCAGCCTTGCTTGGAAAAGCAGATAGTGATATTGAAATGATGAGACAAGCTTTTTTAAAGCGTAGAGAATTAGCGTGTGAAATTTTAGCTAAAAGCGATAAGTTAAAATTAGAACAAATTCCACAAGGAGCTTTTTATTTATTTATTTCTTGTAAAGAAGTTGATAGTGATTCTATGAGATTTTGTAAAAGATTATTAGAAGAGCAAAAAGTAGCTTTAGTACCAGGCATAGGTTTTGGTATGGAAGGGTATTTTAGACTTTCTTATGCAACTAATGAAAAAGATATCTTTGAAGGTTGTGAAAAAATCGTTGAATTTGTAAAAAACTACTAATTTCTTAAGCCTGTTAAAAACAGGCTTTCTTTCAAAAAACTTATAAGCAAGTCTTTGGTATGATTATGCAAAAAATATAGGAAAAATAATGGAATTTGAAGTTCAATATAAAAGTGCAAATGCTAGAGCTTGTCGTATAAAAACTACACATAGTGAAATTTTAACTCCCATCTTTATGCCAGTTGGGACTTTAGCTGCGATTAAAAGTCTAGATGCTGTTGATATGGGTGAAATTTTAAATGCAAAAATTATTTTAGCAAATACTTATCATTTGTATTTAAGACCAGGTTCTAAGGTGATTAAACAAATGGGTGGTTTGCATGGTTTTAGTAAATTTGAAGGCTCTTTTTTAACAGATAGTGGAGGTTTTCAAGCTTTTTCTTTAAGTAAAAATTCCAAACCTGATGAAAAAGGAATTCAATTTAAAAGTCATATTGATGGAAGTTTGCATTATTTTACCCCGCAAAGTGTTTTAGATGCACAGTATGATTTTAATTCAGATATTATGATGATTTTAGATGATTTAGTGGCCTTGCCTGCAAGTAAAGAAAGGATAGAGCTTTCTTTAAAACGTACTATAAAATGGGCAAAAGAAGCTATTGATTATCATAAATTAAAGCAAAGCCAAGGTGTGGGAATAGGGCAAAATATCTTTGGTATTATCCAAGGTGGAACGGATTTTGAAGCTAGAAAAATTTGTTCTCAAGCACTTTGTGAGATGGACTTTGATGGACTTGCTATAGGTGGATTAAGCGTAGGAGAAGAAAATGAGGTTATGTATGATACGGTTGAGGCTATGATGCCTTATGTTGATAGCAATCGTCCTAGATATTTAATGGGAGTTGGCACACCTGAGGATTTAGTAGAAAATGTAGCAAGAGGTGTGGATATGTTTGATTGCGTGATGCCAACAAGAAATGCAAGAAATGGAACTTTATTTACTAGCTTTGGAAAATTTAATATCAAAAAAGCAGAATTTATTACCGATCATGCCCCTATAGATAATAAATGTTCTTGTTATACATGTAAAAACTTTTCAAGAGCTTATTTAAATCATTTGTTTAAAGCTAAAGAATTAACCTTTTTTAGACTTGCAAGTATTCATAATTTGCATTACTATCTAAATTTGGTAAAGCAAATGCGTGAAGCTATTATCAAAGATGAATTTGAAAATTTTAGAAAAGAATTTTATAGACAAAGAATGTAAATAAAGTGGTACGCCCAAGAGGATTCGAACCTCTGACCTTTTGAACCGCAATCAAATGCTCTATCCAGCTGAGCTATGGGCGCAAAATAAAAGAGTAATTGTATCAAAAAATTCTTAAAATTAGCAAAAACAAGTAATTTTATAGAATTTTTATATTTTTATGCTAATCTTCTTTGAATAATATTTTAGCTTAAGGCAAAGTAATGATACATAAGATTTTAATAGCCAATAGAGGTGAGATTGCAGTAAGGGTAATCCGTGCTTGTAGGGATTTGCATATAAAAAGCGTTGCTGTTTATACTGAACCTGATCATGAGTGCTTGCATGTAAAAGTTGCTGATGAGGCATATAGAATAGGAACTGATGCAATAAGAGGGTATTTAGATGGTAAAAGAATAGTTGAAATTGCTAAAGCTTGCGGTGCTGATGCTATACATCCTGGATATGGCTTTTTAAGTGAAAATTATGAATTTGCTAAAGAATGTGAAGAAGCAGGGATTATATTTATAGGGCCAAAATCAGATGTTATTCGTAAAATGGGAAATAAAAATATAGCAAGATATCTAATGAAAAAAAATGGAATTCCTGTGGTTCCAGGTACTGAAAAATTAAATCATTGCACATTAGAAGAAATCAAACTTCAAGCTTTAAAAATAGGTTATCCGGTGATTTTAAAGGCCAGCGGTGGCGGTGGCGGTAGGGGTATACGCGTAGTGCATAAAGAAGAAGATTTAGAAAAATCTTTTGAAGCTTGTAAAAGAGAAGCATTAAGCTTTTTTAAAAATGATGAAGTTTTTATGGAAAAATATGTTATTAATCCAAGGCATATTGAGTTTCAAATTTTAGCAGATAATTATGGTAATATCATTCATCTTTGTGAAAGAGATTGCTCAATACAAAGAAGACACCAAAAAATCATAGAAATTGCACCTTGTCCAAGTATCTCAGAAAAATTAAGAAAAACCATAGGAGTTACTGCAGTAGCTGCTGCGAAAGCTGTAGGTTATACGAATGTTGGGACGGTTGAGTTTTTACTTGATGATTATAATAGATTTTATTTTATGGAAATGAATACAAGAATACAAGTAGAACACCCAATCACAGAAGAAATCACAGGAATTGATCTTATCACAAGACAAATTCGTATAGCAAATGGGGAAATTTTAGATCTTGAGCAAAGCGATATAAAACCAAGAGGCTTTGCAATAGAAGCTAGGATTACAGCAGAAAATGTATGGAAAAATTTCATTCCAAGTCCGGGTAAAATCACAGAATATTTTCCAGCTTTAGGACCGTCTGTAAGAGTGGATAGCCATTTATATAAAGACTATACTGTGCCACCTTATTATGATTCTTTACTTGCAAAATTAATCGTTAAAGGTTCAAGTTATGATAGTGCGGTTAATAGACTTGAGAGAGCTTTGAAAGAATTTGTGATTGATGATATTAGAACAACTGTGCCATTTTTGATTGCAATTACCAAAATAAGAGAATTTAGAAGAGGGTATTTTGATACTTCTTTTATAGAAACACATATGGAAGAGCTTTTAGAAAAAACAGAAGATAGACACCAAGAAAATAAAGAAGAAGTAATTGCTGCTATAGCTGCAGCCTTGCAAAAAATAAAAGAAAGTAGGCAATCATGAGTTTTTTAGATGAATTAAAAGATATAAAAAAGGCACTCCAAAAAGAACAAGGTCAAACAAAAAAAGAAAAAGTTAAAGCGAGTAAAAGTGGAGTTAGTATGAAAAATGCTGACTTAGATACTATAGAAAAAGACTTAGCTAAGCAAAAGGAAGATAAAAAACAAGAGCAAGAATTTGAAGATATGTTTTTAAAAGAAGAGCGTTTAGCTAATGAATTTATGGAATTTGTAAAAAATAGCGATATAAAAAAGATCTAATGAATAATATTATTGGTTTTTGTACTTTAGAGGAAGAATGCCCTTATCTTGAAAATAGATATTGTAGAAATGAGTATAATTATGTATCTTTTATTAATAAAGCACAAAATCAAGAATTAGTTTCAAGAGGTTGGCGTCGCTTTGGCTCGTATTTTTCAAGACCAATATGTAATGATTGCAATGAATGTCAAAATTTGCGTATTTTGGTAGAAAATTTCCATTTTAGCAAAAGCTATCGTAGAGTTTTGAAAAAAAATACAGCCACTAAAATAATCTTACAAAAACCTTCTTTAAGTGATGAGCATTTATTACTTTATGAAAAATACCACCATTATCAAAAAGATAAAAGAAATTGGAAAATTTATGATTTAAATTTTAGAAAATATTATAATCTTTATGTGGATAATGCAGGTACTTTTGGATACGAGCTTGATTTTTATATCGATAATAAGTTGGTTTGTGTTGATTTGATTGATATTTTAGAAGATGGAATTTCTAGTATTTATTGTTTTTATGATCCTGATTTTTCTCATCTAAGTCTCGGTAAATACTCACTTTTAACAGAAATCAAGCTTGCACAATTAAAAAAATTAAAATATATTTATTTGGGATATTTTGTAAAAGGGTGTCAATCTTTATCATATAAAGCCGATTATAGTCCAAATGAAATTTTAAAACACACTAGTGCTTTAAATGAGCAGGCATTTTTGTGGAGTTAGTTTTATAGAGAGGATTTTATGCAAGTAGTGCAAACTTTAGAATCAGTTAGTGTTAATACTGATGATTTTTTAATGTTTAAATATTTTCAAGATCTTATCCGTAAAAATTTTTCTAAAGTTATAGGTAATAAAAATAAAACCTTATCTTTTTTTGTAGAAAATGAAATTCCTCAAAGAAGGTATTTTTTAAAACTTGTTAATCACAAATATAAAAAAAATACTGGAAATCAAATCGATAATCTTGCCTTTGCGCACTATAAAACCTTTAAGTTAAACCTTGCTCAAGCAAATACTTTAAAACCTGTAATCTTTGCTAAAATAGGCTTTGCGCAAAAGAATATTTTAATCACACTAAGTTCGAATGAAAAATTATTTGCTGTATATTTAGAGCAGTATTTTAAAGATCACAAAAGCGTGTATGATGAAAAAAATTGTATTTTTTCAGTAGAATACAAAGATGATAATACTTTAAATCTTTTAGAAATTTTAGCAAGTGTGAATGAGCATTTAAAATATTGCGTTGATTTTACGATTAATGAAACTCAGCTTTTAGAATTTAGAAATAAAATGAAAAACAAAGCTAGTACTAATTGGAAATTTAATGCTCTTGCAAAGCTTTTTGAAAATTATTTTCAAACACTAGGGTGTAATTCTAGTGATGATTTTGCTACTATTAGACAAAATTATCTTAATTTGGTTAAAATTTATCATCCTGATCGCCATCAAGGTAAAAGCAAGATCGAGCAAGCTTATTGCCGTGAAGAATTTGAGAAAATTCAGCTTGCTTATGAGAGTTTAAAATCTTTATATAAAAATAATACTTGAAGTTAAAATAACATCATTTTAAGTTGCAATTTATTAAAATTAACTTTTTTATAAAAATTTAGGGAATAATATTGGTTGCTGATAGAAAGTTATTTTTTTTAAGTTGCATTCTTATAACTATAGGAATACTTTTTTCATATTCTTTAAGTGCTTTTACTGTGCTTTATTTAGAGTATAATGAATTTCATTTTTTTATCAGACAGCTTTTTTTTGGGCTTAGTGGTATAGCTATTATTTATTTTGTTTCAAGATTAAATCCTGATAGTAAAATGGCACATTATTTGATGATAAGTGTTTTACTCATCTCTTTTTTGTTTATACTTATTTTACCTTTTTTGCCCACCTTTCTTGCTACTGCAGCAGGTGGTGCTAAAAGGTGGATTAGGCTCGGCCCTTTATCTATTTCTCCGGTTGAATTTTTTAAAATAGGTTTGATTTATTTCCTTGCTTGGTCTTATACAAGAAGGATTGATGATAGTAAAAAAGCAATCAAACATGAAGTTTTAATCTTAATTCCTTATTTTATTTTAGCTGCTTTTGTTATTGGTTATATTTACATGACACAAAATGATTTAGGGCAAAGCGTTATTTCTTTTTTCTTGGTTTTTGCTCTAGCTTTTTTTGCAGGAGCTAGTAAAAGACTTTTTGCTTTTGGTGTGGTTATTGTTGGAATGATTGGTGTTTTGGTGATTTTAAGTAATCAAAGAAGAATTCAGCGTATTTCTGCTTGGTGGGGAAATATTCAAGACGCATTTTTACCTTTTTTTCCTGATTGGCTAGCAAGCGCTTTAAGGGTAAGTCATAATTCAGAGCCTTATCAAATTTCACATAGTTTAAATGCTATAGCTCATGGTGGATTTTTTGGAGAGGGTTTAGGACTTGGAACTTTTAAACTAGGATTTTTAAGTGAGGTTCATACAGACTTTGTTTTATCAGGGATTACTGAAGAAATAGGACTGCTAGGATTAAGCATTATATGTTTTATTTATTTGATGGTAATACTTCGAATTTTTAGAATAGCAGGGCGTTGTGAAAATAAGGTTCATTTTTTGTTTTGCTCAGGCGTAGCTTTGCTTTTGTTGTTTTCATTTTTTATGAATGCCTTTGGAATTATTTCTTTAACCCCGTTAAAAGGAGTTGCTGTACCACTTTTAAGTTATGGTGGTAGTTCGATGTGGTCTATTTGTCTTGGAATAGGTTATGTTTTAATGATTAGTAAGAAAGTAAAAATTTAAATACATTAGTTAAAATATATAAAAATTAACTTAAATAAAAAATATTTTATAACAACTCTTTACAAAAAACTTTTTTCTGCTATAATTATGCTCACATTTATTATAAAGGAGGCGGATATGAAGAAATACAGGCGTTTAAACACATTATAATCATTTATCAATTTTATTTTAATTTAACAAAGGAAAAAAATGAAAAAAATATTATATGTTGTTTTAGCGTTATTTGGTATATTAGCTTTAGGTGCTTGCTCAAGCGATAAAAATCAAGCTAGTGCTTCTGGTGAAAAGGTTTATAAAGTAGGTATAGCTGCAAATTATCCTCCTTTTGATTTTATTAAAGATGCAAAAATTACCGGCTTTGATGTTGATTTATTAGAAGAGATAGCAAAGAGAGAAAATTTAAAACTTGAGTGGGTAAATATGAGTTTTGATGGTTTAATCCCTGCTTTAAAAGCTGGAAAGATTGATATGATAGCTTCTGCTATGAGCTCAACACCACAAAGATTAATAAGTATGGATTTTAGTGATACTTATTTTAATACTAAAAATTTATATTTAAAATTAAAAACAGATTCTAGTATTAGTGATAAACAAAGTTTGGAAGGTAAAAAAATAGGTGTTCAACTTGGAACCATCCAAGAAAGCGCTGCTAAGGCTATTCCAAATGCTCAAGTGGTAGCTAGCGAGGAAATGTTAGCCGCGATTTTAGCTTTAAAAGCTGGTAAAATAGATGTGGTTTTAACAGATAAAGATATTGGTAAGGGTTATTTAAAAACTAATGAAGAATTAGAAGCATTTTTAGAAGAAAATGATGGAAGTTCAGGTTTTTGTGTAGCTTTTGATAAAGGAAAACAAACTGAGCTTGTTCAAAAAATCAATGCAGGTTTAGAAAAAGTTAAAGCTGATGGTACTTACCAAAAAATCGTAGAAAAATACGATTTACAATAATTAACTTAAAGCCTTGATACTTGCTTTCAAGGCTTTAAAAAAATACTCTATATCTTCTTTTGTATGCGTATAATGAAAACCCACTCTTAGCCATCCTGGTTTAAATTTTAATTCTTGATTATCTTTTAGATTGAGTAAATCATGCCCATAAGGTCCTGCACAAGCACAACCTGCTCTTGTTTCTATCTTATAGGTTTTGCTTAATTTATAAGCTAAATCAAAAGGAGAAATTCCTTCTATATTAAAAGCAAAAATAGGTAATCTATGAGTGATATTTTTTGCATATAAGATCATTTTTGGAAAATTTGCACATTGTTTAAAAAAATACTCACAAAGCTCTTTTTCTTTTTTTTCTATATTTTTTAAACCTATTTCATTGCGTACTTTAAAAGCTAAACTTGCTCTAATTAGTTGAATAATTCCAGGTGTACCACCTTCTTCTAAATTTTCAACTTCGCATAAGTATTGCTGAGAGGTTCTTGAAACATAGCCTACAGTTCCACCTGCAGCAAAGCTAGGAGTATTACCACATAAACTTTTTTTAATAGCAAGCAAACCACAAGATCCTACACCTCCAAGTAGCTTATGAGAGCTAATAAACACTGCATCATAAAATTTAGGATCTAAATTAGCATAAGGAGCTAAGGTGGAAATATCAAAAGCAACTATGCCATTATATTGTTTGATTAGGGTATAGATTTTTTTATAATCACTTAAAATTCCTGTGACATTTGAAGCTGCGTTAAAGCTTGCTATGATTTGTCTATTTTTAGATTTTTTTAATAATTTTTCTAAAAAAGCATAATCTAACTCGCCATTTTTATCTAAGGGTATGCGAACACATTCACACAAAGCCTCTCTGAATGAAAGTTCGTTAGAATGGTGTTCATAAGGTCCTACTATAACCAAAGGCAAGGTGTTTTTATCTGTATTTTTAAAATATTTTTCTTTAATAAGCGGGGGTATGTACAGACCTAAAAGTTCTTGAAATTTTTTAATAGCAGCTGAAGATCCACTCCCACAAGCTATAAGAGCAAAGCTATCATCTAATTCAAGGTATTTTTTTAAATTTATTCTTGCATTTTCATAATGTTGCTGCGTGATGAAAGAATTTAAAGAGCTATCTGAATGTGTATTTGCATAGGTAATAAGAATTTTTTTAATTTCCTTTTCTATGCTTTTTAATGCTAAAGCACTAGCTGTAAAATCAAAATAATATATTCCTTTTTTTAAAATAATATCTTTTTTTAATGTTTCAATATTCAAAAAATTCCCCCAAAAATTTGTTAAAATTATAACATACAAAATATTTAAAATTAAGGATATGACTATAAAATTTAGTGAATTTTCAAAGCATTGTGATTCTTTAGAGCTTAAAAGTATTTTTGATTTTTATAGTGTTTTTGATGAATTTGAATTTGATTTGAAATTAAGTTTATATGATAATATTTTAAATGTTTTTATTTTAAAAGCTTTTGATATTTTAGCTGATTTAAATTTAGATGATAATACTTTAAAAGCTTTGAGTGTTTTGAGTAAAAATGATAGAAAACGCTATTCTATTAATAAATCCATTCCGCATTTTCAAGCACTAGGACTTATTAATAAGCTTTTAGAAAGAAATATTTTGATTTTAGAAAAAAGTCAAGAAAAACCTATTATAAAAAATAAAAGACAAAAAATTAAAAAAGAATTGCGCTCTTATAGTATTCAAGATAAGGTTATTTTTAAAAACCAAGGATTGAGATTTTTCTTTTATTTTATACACCCTAACTTAAACTTAATTGCGATGAAAAAATACAACGAGCTAATGGAAGTAATCCAAGAAAATTTAGAAAAATATCAAAGCTTTACTTTTGAGCTTTTGTGTAAAGAATTTTTAGCCAAAAAGCTTAAAGTGGATCAAGTATATAGTTTTTGGAATTATTACCATGAAATAGATTTGTATTATCATGAAAATAATTTTTGTGTTTTAGGTGAGGTTAAATTTAAAGAAAGAAAAATATGTAAAAATATTTTAAATACTTTAAAAAATAAGGCAAAGCAGTTGCAAATTCAACCAAATTTGTATGTGCTTTTTTCAAAACAAGGTTTTAGCAAAGAGCTTGTATTAAATAAAGAGCGTAATTTGCTTTTATATACTTTAGATGATTTTGATTTTTTGATTAAGGATTAATATGGATGAAAATATTTTAAAAAGTTTAGATTCTAGTGAAAAAGAAAACTTACAGCAAGGTTTAAAAGCATTAATAGAACAAACCTATGTTATAGAAAATGAATATAAGCAACTTAATGAAAACTACACAGCATTAAGACAAATGGTAAGTGAGATTATAGAGGTTTTACCTATGGCTTTGTGGATTTTAGATGCAAATAAAAATATTATTTTGCAAAATAATTTAGCTACACAAAAGCCAAAGCTTTTAGAGTGTATTGATCTTGATAAAACACATTATGAGCTTGAGTTTGATCATAAATTTTATCTAATCAAAATCACCTCTCATACTGATAAACTTATAGTGAATGCAACAGATATTAGTGATGAAAAAAGAAATGAAAGATTAGCCAGCATGGGAACAGTTGCTGCACACTTAGCACATGAAATACGCAATCCTATCGGCTCTATTTCTTTATTAAGTTCTACTTTGTTTGAAAGAAGTGAGTTAAAAAATAAGCATATAGTTTTAGAAATTCAAAAAGCAATTTCAAGAGTAGAGCGTATTGTAAATTCTACCTTGCTTTTTACAAAAGGTGTGCATGTTAATTTAAATAAGTTTAATTTAAAAGAATTACAAGATGAATGCGAGCAGGCTATTGGGGCTTATAATTATCTAGCTAATATTGATTTTAAATTTGAATTTTTGGATTTAAAAATCAATGCAGATAAATCTTTGCTTGCATTAGTATTACAAAATTTGCTTTATAATGCCATAGATGCTATTGAAGAAAGTGAAAATGATGATGGTTGTATAAAAGTTAAATGTGAGCAAAAAGAAGATAAAGTTTTTATCAAAGTTTATGACAATGGTGTGAGTATCAAAGATAAAAAAATGGTTTTTGAAGCTTTTAAAACAACTAAGTTAAAAGGCAATGGTTTGGGTCTTTCTTTATCAAAACAAATTATTGATGCGCATAATGGAGTTTTGGGTTTTGATGAAAATCCAAAATGTTTTTTTATAGAGCTTAAAATTTAAGCTCTATAAAATAAATTTTTTCTTAAAATAATAAAAATATTTGTCCTCATAGCTCAGCTGGATAGAGCGCAGAATTCCTAATTCTGAGGCCGCAAGTTCAAACCTTGCTGGGGACACCATTTAAGGAAAAAGATGTTTCATATAGTCTTAGTTGAGCCTCGTATACCGCAAAATACAGGAAGTATAGGTAGAATGTGTTTTAATGCAGGATTTACTTTGCATATTATTAATCCACTTTTTAGTATTGATGAAAAGGCGGTTAGAAGAGCAGGGCTTGATTATTGGAAAAAATTAAATCCTTTATTATGGGATAATTTAGAAGATTTTTTAAAAAAATATGAAGAATTTCAAGATAGATTTTTCTTTGCAACAACTAAAACCACTCAAGCTTATTTTGACGTAAATTATCAAAAAGGCGATTTTTTGTTTTTTGGAAGTGAAAGCTTTGGTTTACCTATGGATTTAATGCAAAAAAAATGGGAAAATGCTATTACTATACCGATGAGAGATTGTGGTAGAAGTTTAAATTTAGCTACAAGCGTAGGCATAGTGAGTTATGAAGCTTTGAGGCAAAATTTTGCCTCTTTTGAAAAATTTTAATGATTTAAAACTTGATTTAAAAATTCTTTCAATCTTTCATTTTTTGGGTTTTCAAAAGCTACTTTAGGACATTCATCTACTGCTATAATACCTTTATCCATAAAGAAAATTCGATTAGCTACATTTCTTGCAAAGCCCATTTCATGTGTAACTACAAGCATAGTTAAACCTTCTTTAGCCACTTCTTTCATAATGTTTAAAACCTCACCTATCATCTCAGGATCTAAAGCCGAAGTTGGCTCATCAAATAAAATCACATCAGGATTCATCATCAATGATCTTGCTATAGCAATACGCTGTTTTTGTCCACCTGAAAGCTTGTGAGGAAAATAGCTTTCTTTGTCACTTAAGCCAACTTTTTTGAGTAGTTCCCGCGCTTTTTTTACTGCTTCGTCTTTGCTCATGATTTTAGTTTGTACTGGTGCTAAGCATAAATTTTCTAAAACATTTTTATTATTAAAAAGATTAAAATGTTGAAACACCATGCTTACTTTTTGACGAATTTTATTGATATCTGCTTTTTTATCAAGTATATTGACATTATTAATATAAATATTACCACTATCTGGTGTTTCAAGTTTGTTTAAGCAGCGTAAAAAAGTACTTTTTCCGCCTCCACTAGGCCCTATAATAGCAATAATATCGCCTTTATGCACTTCAACGCTAATATCTTTTAAAACTTCTAAATCTCCGTATTTTTTAATCAAATTTTCTATTTTAATCATGTTTATTTAATCTCACTTCTATAAATCTTGCAATGAGTGTTAAAATTTTAACACTTACATAATACACAAGTCCTGTAAAAATAATAGGTTTAGGGTTATAATAAATTGCTTGCAAGCTTTTACTTTGCATGGTAATATCCATAACGCTAATATAGCCTACTATCGAAGTTTCTTTAAATAAAGAAATAAATTCATTCATTAAAGAAGGTAAAATGTTTTTAATTGCTTGTGGGAAGATGATTAGTCTCATAGAAGTAGAATAATTAAGCCCCATTGCTCTTGCTGCTTCCATTTGTCCTTTGTCTACACTTTGAATTCCACTTCTTACGATTTCAGCTACATAAGCAGAGCTATTAAGTCCAAGCGCGATAATAGCTACATAAAAATTATCACTCCAAGTGGCAAAAATCACTACTGAAAAAATTAAAAGTTGTAAAAGCAGTGGGGTTCCGCGTATAATGTCTATGTATTCATCTATAATAAAATTTAAACTTTGGATTTCTAAAAATCTTAAAAATGCTAGGAAAAAACCAAGCACAATACCTATTAAAATTCCACCCACTGTTAAACCAAGTGTTGTGAAATAACTATGAACATAAGCCTTGGCTTCTATAGTATAAGCATATTCACCTGTGGCTAAACCATTTTGATCTTTAACTTGCAAAATTTCAATAGGAAATGAAAAATAAGCCCAAAAAACAATAATGGCAAAAAATACAAAAATTTTCATCGTATTTTGTTTCAACTTACACACCTTGTAAAATTTTAAAAATATAAGTGTATAAAAATTAAGTTTTCTTTTTACTTAAAGGTGTCTTATGTGATTTTATTACTAGTATTTTGAGTTAAATTTTCACATAGCTTTAAAAAATAAAATAAATTTAACCTAAAATTATATTTTTTTATGACAAATTCATTTTTTTATGATAAATTTATGCTCAGAAATTATAAAAAAGGAGATAAATATGGATTTGATATCCCAATTTGTTGCCTTTGTGAATAATCAGTATTATTCTATTTTAGTAATTTTACTTATTGTCACAGGGTTTTATTACAGTTATTTGACCGGTTTTGTGCAATTTCGAATGCTCCCTTATGTGTTTGATATCTTAACAGAAAAGCAAGAAAAGCATGAAAAACACCATATTACTCCTTTTCAAGCTTTGATGATTTCAACAGCTTCAAGAGTTGGTATAGGAAATATCGCAGGTATCGCAGTAGCAGTTGTTTTGGGTGGACCAGGTGCTTTATTTTGGATGTGGGCTATGGCGTTTTTTGGTGGTGCCTCGGCTTTTGCAGAAAGTACTTTAGCACAAGTTTATAAAAGCCGTGATGGTAAAAGCTTTAAAGGTGGTCCTGCTTATTATATTAGCAAAGCTTTAAATTTAAAATGGCTTGGAGCTATATTTGCGGTGATTTTAATCATTACTTATGCTTATGGATTTAATGGTCTTCAAAGTCAAACTATGACTTCAGCGTTTGAGTTTTATTATAAAGGTATGGTTGATGCTAGTGAAGTAAGCTTTGCTCAAAGTTGGTGGCCTATTGTAATAGGAGCAATTTTAGCTGTTTTTGCAGCTTATATGTTTTTTGGCGATCACACTAAAATAGGTAAAGTAAGCTCAGTTATCGTTCCTATTATGGCAATGATTTATGTTGGTTTATCTATCATAGCAATGTTTATGAATTTTGATAAAATTCCTGAAGTGTTTTCTATGATTTTTAAAAGTGCTTTTGATTTTGAAGCTATTTTTGGTGGATTTGCAGGTTCTGCTTTGGTTATAGGTATAAAAAGAGGATTATTTTCTAATGAAGCGGGTATGGGTTCAGCGCCAAATGCAGCAGCTTCAGCTCTTACAACTCACCCTGCAAAACAAGGGGTTATTCAAGCATTTTCTGTATTAATTGATGTGATTATTTGTACAAGTTCAGGATTTTTAGTGTTATTTTCACTTGCTTATGCAAATAATATCGGCGTAGATGGCAAGCCTATTTTAACAGCCCTGCCTTTGGTGCAAGAATCTATGAGAGAGTATTATGGAAATTTAGGTGTACATTTTACTACTGTTAGTATAGTTTTATTTGCTATTACTTCTTTGATAGGAAATTACTATTATGCTCAAGCAAATATTAAATACCTTACTCAAAATCCTATTATTATCAATCTTTTTAAAGCAAGTGCTGTGCTTATGATTTTTATTGGTGCAAATATGGATTTAAAATTTGCGTGGGATTTGGCTGATACTACCATGGCGTTTATGGCTACGATTAATATCATTTCTATTTTATTGCTTGGTGGTATAGTGAAAAAGGTATTAAAAGACTTTAGCGAACAAAAAAGACAAGGCAGAGATCCGGTATTTAGCGCTTCAAAACTTGGTATTAAAAACGCAGAGTGTTGGGACTAATGATAGATTATATTATTATCGCTTTGTTTGTAGCTTTTATGGTTTTTCTTGTGTTTGGCTTTAACCGCCAAATGCAAGAAAAAGCTAAACAAAGAGAAGAAAAACTAAAAACAAAGAAAGATTTTAAAAAAAATAGGTAAAATACACTAAAAATTTTTAAAAAAGAGTGTAAAATGAAATTGTTAATAGAAATAGGCACAGAAGAGCTTCCTGCTATTCCTTTATTAAAAGAACTTCCAAATATTACTAAAAAATGGGAAAAGATTTTACAAGAGTATCATTTAGAATCTGAATTTAAATTTTTCTATACTCCTAGAAGATTGGTTTTTATCCATGAAAATTTTAAAGAAAAACAAGATGATTCTTTTGTGGAATTTATAGGTGCACCTAAGGCGATAGCTTATAAAGATGGAAAACTTACTCAAGCAGGACTTAGCTTTTTAGAAAAAAGTGGTTTAAAAGAAGATGAGCTTGAATTTAAAGAAATTAAAGGTAAGGAGGTCTTGTATTGCCAAAAACAAGTGCAAGGCTTACAAAGCAAAGCAGTTTTAGCTCAAATGATCGAAGCTTTCTTGAAAAGCTTGAGCTTTGGTAAAACTATGAGATGGGGTGATGGTAGCTTTGAATTTATTAGAGCTATTCGCTCGCTTTGTTGTGTATTAAATGATGAGTTGATTGAGTTTGAAAGCTATGGTGTTAAAAGTGCAAAAAGTACTTTTGTGCATAGAAGTGTTAGTTATGATTTGATAGCTTTTGCGAATATTGATGAGTATTTTAAAACTTTAGAGCAAAATTATATTATTTTAGATCAAGAACAAAGAAAAAAGCTTATTATTGAACAGTTAAAGACACTTGAAAAAGAAAATGATATTACTATTGCAGAAGATGATGAGCTTTTGGCTGAGGTTGTAGCTATCACAGAGTATCCAAAGGCATTATTAGGGCATTTTGAAAAAGAGTATTTAGAAATCCCAAGTGAGGTAATCATCACTTCCATGAGAGAAAACCAACGCTATTTTGCAGTATTTAAAAACAATACTTTAAGCAATCATTTTATTGTAGTTTCTAATGCGGTTTGTGAGGATTATTCTAAAATCATTAATGGAAATGAAAGAGTTTTAAGAGCAAGATTAAGCGATGCGATGTTTTTTTGGAAAAATGACTTAGCACAGGGCTTAAATAATGATAAAATAAGCCAAATGGTTTATCTTGAAGGACTTGGAACCTTAAAAGATAAAATTATTAGAGAACAAAAAATCGCTGCTAAGCTTTGTGAGATTTTTGCTAATACCCAAAAAGATGAAATCTTAAAAGCTATAGAATACTCAAAAGCTGATCTAAGCACTCAAATGGTATATGAATTTACTGATCTTCAAGGTATTATGGGATCTTATTATGTTAAGGCTATGGGTATGAGCGATGAGCTTGCTTTGGCGATTAAAGAACAATATCTTCCAAATGGCGATAATTCAACTATGCCAAGTAATGAATTTAGCTCTATTGTAGCTTTAGCTTATAAGTTTGATACACTCATGGGGCTTTTTTCAATGGGGAAAATCCCAAGTGGTACAAAAGACCCTTATGCTTTAAGAAGAGCAGCAAATGGTGTTTTAAAAATTATCCTAGCTTTAAATAAAAATTTTGATCTTAAGATATTTTTAGAAGCAATAGCTAGTGAGTATAAAAGCTTTGATTTGAAAATTTTATTAGATTTTATCTTAGAGCGTTTATATACTTTTTATGAAGTAAATGCTTCTTTTGTTAAAGCTGTGCTTAGCTCTAAAACTTATGATGTTATTTATATTGATTCTTGTATGAAAGCTTTGATTCAAAGCGCAAATAAGGCAGATTTTAGTCAAAATTTTGCTACTTTTAAGCGTTTGGCAAATATTGCAGTATTGAGTGAAGCTCAAGTTAATGAGAATTTGTTTAACACTCAAGAGGAAAAAGATTTATACCAAGCTTTTATGCAGTGTAAAACAAAAGAAAATAATACCCAAGAGCTTTTAGAAAGCCTTTTTGCACTCAAACCACAAATTGATACTTTTTTTGATAAAGTAATGATTAATGACAAAGATGAAAATATTAAAAACAATCGCCAAGCTTTAGTATGTGCAATTTATCGTGAGTTTTTAAAAATAGCTGATATTAAAGAGCTTAGTGTATGAGAAAAATTCTTTTTTTTCTATGTTTTTTGATTTTTACTTTAGAAGCTAGAGAGATTGAGCTTGTAAAAGGTCAAGTAGTTTTTTTAGAATTTGATAAAAATAATTTTTTACAAGTTAGTTCAAATTCTAAAAAACTTCCTTTTTTTGAGTATAAAAATAAAGTCATTGTTAGTATAGCTATGCCTTATAAAAACCCCAAAGATAGAAAATTAATAGCTGAATTTAAAGATAATTCCAAAGAAGAAATTAACATAAAATTTAGCGAAGGAAACTATAAAAAAGAATTTTTAAAAGTTAGTGCTTCTAAGGTTAATCCACCTAAAGAAACACTTGATCGCATTAGCAAAGAATATCAAGAAGCTATTAAGGTTTACAATACTTATACTAATACAGCTTTATTTGAAGGCAATTTTACATACCCTTTAGAAAGTAAAATTACAAGTGATTTTGGAAAAGCAAGATTGTTTAATGACACTCTTAAAAGTTATCATAGTGGAACTGATTTTAGAGCAGCAAGTGGGACAAAAATTTATGCGAGCAATGATGGTATTGTAAGGATTGCTTCAAATCGTTACTATGCGGGAAATTCAGTAGTGATTGACCATGGATATGGGATTTATTCTCAATATTATCATCTATCAAAACTTAATGTAAAAGTAGGACAAAAGGTAAAAAAAGGCGAGCTTGTAGGTTTGAGTGGAGCTAGTGGTAGGGTTACAGGGCCACATTTGCATTTTGGAATTTTAGTTAATGGTGTGCAAGTTGATCCACTTGATTTTATCGCTAAATTTAATGCTTTATAATGATAGCTTTTAGTGAGTTTTTTCAAAATTGGATTGATAAATATTACTCCCAAGCTGTGAGTGTTGGCAAAAACGGAGATTTTTATACCGCAGTTAGTGTGGGAAATCTTTTTGGAGTGCTCTTAGCTAATCATTTTTTAAAACTTATAGATGATAAAAAACTAACTTTACCGGTTGAAGTTGTAGAAATAGGAGCAAATGAAGGGCATTTAATGCTTGATTTCATACAAGCTTTATACACTCTTAGAGCTGATATTTTAGAGCAGATTGAGTGTTTTGTCATAGAGCCGCATGAAAAGTTAAGAAGTGTTCAAAAAAAACTTTTTGATGAATATGATTTGGACGTGAAAATTTATAATTCTTTAGAAGAATGTCATTTTAAAAATGCCTTTTTTTATGCTAATGAATTATTTGATTGTTTTGCGTGTGAACTTATAAAAGATAGAACAATGGCATATGTTGATGATGATTTAAACATTATTTTTAAAGCTATGAGTGAAGATCTTTTAAAAGAATGTGAAGAATATGCTATCACTAATAGTGAGCTTTGTATCTCTTATAAACCTTTTTTATCCAAATTAAAACAAACTTGTGAAAAACTAACTTTTGCATGTTTTGATTATGCAAAAAAAGAAGAAAAAATTAGTATTAGAATGTATAAAAATCACCAAGTGTATAATCTTTTTGAAGAGAATTTAAAAGATTTTTTTGCTAAAAGCGATATTACATATAATGTAAATTTTGATCATTTTTTACAAGTTTTAAAAGAAGAGGGCTTTGAGGTGTTGGAATATAAAAATCAAAATCAAGCTTTAATTGACTTTGGCTTAGAAGAAATTATCGAGCAAGCTAAAAATACTAACCCTCAAATTTGTAAAAACTTTATCAACCAAAGTAAAAATTTGATGTTTAACTTTGGCGATAAGTTTAAGTTTTTAGAATTTAAGCTTTAAAATCACTGCTTGTAATATCAAGCCCAAAACCTTTTAAGCCTATAAATTCTTTATCGGTATTTTGACTTAGAAGTTTGATTTTTGAAATTTTTAAATACCTTAAAATTTGCGCTCCTATGCCGTAATTTTTAAATTGTGTGTTTTCTTGTTTTTCATTTTTCATGAAAATAATTACACCACCTTTTTGACTTAAAAATTCAATCTGTTTTAATAATTCATTAAATTTATTAGAAGTTAGAAGCTCAAAGTCGCTTCCACTAAGATAAAATTTAACATTCTCGCATTCTTTCAAAGTGCCAAAGCTAAAAGCTATGTGTTCATTTTCATTGTGATCTTTAAAAGTCATTTTTTTAGCTTTAAAACCTGCTAAAATACTTTCTTCTTCTTTAATTAAAGAAATCAAACTTTCATTTTTTAGACGATACTCGATTAAATCTGAAATAGTAATCATATTAATATCGTGTTTTTTGCAAAACTCAAGCAAATCGCTTCTTCTAGCCATATCTCCATTATCTTTAACAATCTCACATATCACACATGCTTCTTTTAATCCTGCCAAGCGACATAAATCCACCGTGCCTTCTGTATGGCCTGTTCTTTCTAAAACCCCGCCTTTTTTTGCTATCAAAGGATTAATATGACCAGGACGCACAAAATCACTTGCCTTTGCATTATCATCAGCAAAAATTTGTATAGTCATATCCCTTTCATAAGCACTTACTCCTGTTGTTGCATTTTTTGCATCGACAGTGATGGTAAAAGCTGTTTCGTGATTTGATGTATTTTTAGGCACCATTAAAGGTAATTCAAATTTTTTAGCTAAGTTCTCACTCAATGCTACACACACCACACCTCTTGCATGAGTAATGGCAAAATTTACTTTTTCTTGTGAGCTAAATTGTGCAGGGAAAATCAAATCTCCTTCGTTTTCTCTATCTTCTGCATCTACCATAACTAGCATTTTGCCATCTTGAAGTTCTTTTATAGCTTGTTCTACACTAACATATCCCACTATTAATCTCCTTTTTTCTATTTTTTAAGAAATTATATAACATTTTTCTTGACATTATGTAAAAAATAATATATAATACCACTTTTAATTTAAAAATTACTTCATTTATTGGGGTATCGCCAAGCGGTAAGGCAACAGGTTTTGGTCCTGTCATTCAGGGGTTCGAATCCCTTTACCCCATCCACTTCATATGATGCCGCGAAGTAGAGCAGTGGTTAGCTCGTCGGGCTCATAACCCGAAGGTCGGGAGTTCAAATCTCCCCTTCGCAACCAATTCCCTATAAAATTTTTCAAAGAATTTAAATTAAGAGTAAATAAAACTTGTTAATCTTACTTTTAATGATTTTCATTAACCTCTTGAGTATTTTTAATACCCTAGTTAAACATATAAGAAATTCGAAATTATGTATTTTTTGGTTTTAACGCAAAATATATAAAAAAGAATCAAAATAAGAATGAAATTTAAAAAAAAGTTTTAACCAAAATAAAAATACGAGATTAAATAAAATGGTGGATTTAGCAGGCGTGTAATTTACCAACTAAACTCCTAAATATCCATACTTTAATGAAATATTTTTCATTTGCACATACTTTTGCACATACTTTGTATTTTATTGTAAAAATGTGTAAAAAAGTGATATTGTTTTGCTAAATAGGTGATATATTAAAATTTTTAGAGTGTGAATTTCAAGGAAAGAATATTGTGGATTTAAATTCTAACAAAGAAAATACTGCCTGACTAATGAAGAGCAAGTGTTTAATATGTTCAAGAAGCAATTTTAAAAATAGAATATTTATTATTATATGAATTGCTAAAGTAGATTAATTTTATTTTAAAGATTTAACTCCTGATATAATTTTAGCTATTTTTTCAAAGCTATAAACATTTTTTAAAATCATTATCATTTAATTTTTTTCTAATATCTATAATTCTACATTATACTATATTAAATATTTTATTTT
The DNA here is from genome assembly GCF_025771725.1 of Campylobacter sp. IFREMER_LSEM_CL2151. Lineage (NCBI taxonomy): Bacteria > Pseudomonadati > Campylobacterota > Epsilonproteobacteria > Campylobacterales > Campylobacteraceae > Campylobacter > Campylobacter sp. IFREMER_LSEM_CL2151. The sequence goes on from NZ_JAKMQT010000003.1 coordinate 90,987, forward strand.
ATGTCCTGTTTATACTGTAAAATAAAATATAAATGCTATGCTTTAGATAGTTTTAGAAGTTAGTAAAGATATTGTATGTTTAAAACAATAACTATTTTAATGTAATAGTTGTGTTTTAAAAAAGCACTAGCCATATCGAAGATGAAGATACTCAAGTTGGTATTAATGATGAAAATAATAATGGTTGGGAAGATGATGGTTCTTGTGGAGGACAAATTTTTATCTTTAATGGAAAAGATAATAGATGTCGCTCTAAAGACAAATTTTTTGGCTTAACTGGTGGTGGTTGCTGTGATAAAGATAAAGTATTTATAGGGCTTGTACCTTGTAAAGAAGATGAAAAAAAGCTAGCAAAACTCAATAAGCAAAATAGATGTGTAGAAGTTGGTGAATATTGCTCTAAAAAAATTAAATTCATAGGTTGTATTCAGCATAAAAAAACACATTGTTGTTTTAATTCAAAATTAGCAAGAATATTTAATGAACAAGGACGCCCACAAATTAAAAGAGGTTGGGGTTCTCCAAAGAGTCCTGATTGTAGAGGATTTACTCCAGAAGAATTTCAAAAGTTAGATTTTAGTGAAATAGATTTAAGTGAATTTATTGCTGATATTGTTGGAAGTATTGATGTAGATAAAATACAAGCTGATTCTATAAAAATACAAGAAAAGGTTGAAAGCAATCTTGAGAATTTAACAAGAAAGCCTACTAATTAAAAAGAAAATAAAATTATAGAAAGGAGATAGAGTTTAGTTAAAAGTTTGTTTGGTAAAAGCCAAAGGGATTGTTCTAAACCCTGCAAAAGCAGGGGATACTCAATAAGCCTTGACATAGCAAAGTGTTAAGAGTATAATTATAAGGATAATTTTTGTTAGCATTATGCTCACCTCCCTTCTGGGCGGTAAATTAACGCTAAAGGGTTGCGCCCCTTTGGCGTTGCACCCTTAATATAATTATATCAAACAAACTCTTTAACTTCTTTAATACAATTGATGAAAAGATTTTACATTTTATTCCTTAGTGCTTTAATTTTTGCACCTTCTTTATTATTTGGTGCTACAAATATAGATGATAATCATATTATCTTTACTTGGGGCTATGGTGAAGTAGCAAATGATATTTTACAAGTTATAAAAGATGTTATATTTTTGCTTCAATTAACTAATAAAAGTAAAGAATCTTTTCATATCAATATCTTAATCAATAGTGATACACTTTATAAAAATCCTTTATTGCAATATAATATAAATAGAAAAATTTCTAAAGATGATAATATCATTTATGCTTTAAAAAATACTTCTAGTATAAATCAAGCTTTTAAAAACTTAAAACAATTACAAGAAGCATTATTAAAAGAAAATATATTTTTAAATTTTATAGACTTAAATAGCAAAGAAAGTCTTTTAAGTTTTTACAATCAAATATTAAGTAATCATCATCTTAAAGATTATTTTTATATAAAAAATAATCAATTTTTTATTAAAGAAGATATAAAAAATAAAATTATATTTCACAATATCAATTCTTCTTCTATTATAAGTAATTATCTTAGCTTGTTAAATGATTTTAATACTTTAAGTAAGATAGAACTTATAAATATATTAGAAAGTTTAAGTTTATACAATCTTTCAACTTTAATGCAAGATATACAAAAAAGATATTTAAAACTAGAATATAACTTAAAAAGCTTTGATAAAGATAGTATCTTTTTATCTAATATGATTATGAATGTGAGGTTGAAGTAGGTAAATGATAGATTTAGCAGGTGTGGTTTGTTAATTAAAATAAAAACTTTGTAATTGATTTAAAAAATAGCAAGATTTTAAAAGCAATACAAGAGAGATGTTTTAAAGAATTTGGGTAATGTAACTAGGTTTAATAGATATATGCTTTTAAAACAAGGTTTTACAAATCCAAATTCACAAGATGAAGTTTTATATGATGATATTAAATCAATAACATAGATTGATATAAAGGTTTATATCAATCTGGATATAAATTTTAAATAAAATTTACCAAGAAGCTTTTTTATAAAGACTATATATTTTTTAAAAAAGTATTTTTAAACCAAAGTTTTTACTATGATAATAAAACCTATCATTTAAGAAATTAAACTTAAAAAATGAAAATTTGATTATCAAAATTCCTAGTGATTTTTCAAAGCTTTAGAAAATATTATAAAGTATGATAATAGCTCACATAGTATAATTAGTTTTATCTATGAAAAAGATTTATACCTAATATATAATTTAGGTGTAAAATAAATTATTATTATGGTTGTTTATATAATATACAAAAAGCTATTTTTGAAAATATAAAAACTCTTTTTTAATATTTTGAATATAATTTGCCAAAAAAACACTCGGGAGTAAAAAATAAATGGTGGATTTAGCAGGACTCGAACCTGCGACCAACCGGTTATGAGCCGGTTGCTCTAACCAACTGAGCTATAAATCCGCCAGAAGTTAAAATAAAAATGTTATTATATCTTTATTTCCTTAATTTAAATTTAGAATTTTATTTTTACCGCTTTTTCTATTGCTAAATATCTAAAAGTTATTAAATTTTGTAAAATTCCAAAGAAAATCATAAAGGTAGCAAAAGAACTTCCCCCATGACTAAAAAATGGCATAGGTATGCCAACAACAGGAGCAAAACCTATAGTCATTGATATATTTACTGCTACATATATGAAAATAAATAAAGCAATGCAATTTGTCACTACTCTTGTAAAATAATCATCTTTGAGCTTATAATTTAAACTCAATAAGTGAAAAATGAGTAAGGTATAAAGCAGTATGATTACAACCGCACCGATAAAACCAAATCTTTCAGATAAATATGCAAAGATAAAATCACTCGTAGAAATAGGTAAAAATTTAAAATGTGTTTGTGTGGCTTCATCGGCCTTTTTTCCGCTCAAACCACCACTTCCTATAGCAATGATGGATTGTTTTACATGGTAACTTGGCTCTTCAGCTAAGAAATCATGAATTCTTTGTTTTTGATAAGGTTTTAAAAAATCACTATAAATAATAGGTGAAGCTATAGCTATAGCTAAAAAAATACTAAGCCAAATTTTATAATTTACTCCTATAATAAAAAGTGTTCCAAAGCCTACTATTAAAAGTACTAAAGCTGTTCCTAAATCAGGTTCTCCTGCTATAAGTAAAAATGGGAGTAAAATATAAAAACTTAGCTTTAAAAATTGTTTTAAACCATAGCCATTATGAGGTGGAGGGTTTTGATAAATCAAATAAGCTAACATTAAAATAAAAGAAGGCTTAAAAATTTCAGAAGGCTGTATGGTAAAATGTGTAAAAGGTATCTCAAGCCATCTTCTAGCTCCAAGTTTTTCAACACCAAAAATATCCACGCTCAAAAGCAAAGCTATATTGATCCAATATAATACAGGTATAAGCCACATTAATCTTCTTAAAGGTAAAAAGAAAAAAAACGCAAATCCTGTAAAACCCACTAAAGTATAGATAAATTGTTTTTCGGCTAAGCGTGTATTTGCTTCATAAATTAAAAGAAAAGATATAGCTATGATAGGCAACACTAAAAGAGGTTGAACAAAATCAAAATGCGTTAGAATTCTTCTATCAAGTTTTATCAAAGCTAACCTTTTTTACAAAATATTGTGTAATTATATGCTAAAATTGCAAATTTTATCACAAGGAAATATAATATGCTAAAAATTTCATCACTTTGTGAAGAAAGATTGGATATTTTTTTATCAGATATACTTAAGCAAAGTCGTTCGCAAGTTACTAAACTTATCAAAGAAAACTGCATATATATTAATGAAAAATTAGAAAATAAAAGTTCTAAAAAAATAAAACAAAAAGATGAAATAAGTATTTTTTTACCTTTAGTAAAAGAAGCCAAAGAAAGCTACACGCCTGAGTTTGATATAGAAATTTTATATGAAGATGATGATGTTTTAGTTTTAAACAAAGCTCCTAATGTTGTCGTACATGGTGCAAGTAGTGTTAAAGAAGCGACTTTGGTGGATTGGCTTTTACATAAGGGCTATGCTTTATCAAATTTAAATGGAGAGCATAGAGCAGGGCTTGTGCATAGACTTGATAAAGGCACAAGTGGAGCTATCATCATAGCTAAAAACAATCAAGCGCATCAATTTCTAGCAAATCAGCTTTTAGATAAAAGTATGGGTAGATTTTACCTTGCTTTGAGTGAATTGCCTTTGAAAAATGATAAAATGAGTAATGAAAAAGCCATTATGCGTTGTCCCAATAATAGGCTTAAAAAAATTACTACAAATACCAAAAATCCTTTAGCAAAAAATGCAAAAACAGATTTTATAAATTTATTAAGTGCTAAAAACTGCTCTTTGATAGCTGCTAAGTTATACACAGGAAGAACCCATCAAATTAGGGTGCATTTGGCAGATTTTAATCGCTATATTTTAGGAGATGAATTATACGGATATAAAGGAAAAATAAAGTATAATAGAGTAATGCTTCATGCGTATTTGATTTATTTTATTCATCCTAGGACTAAAGAGTTAATGTTTATAAAAGCTCCTATGTTTGATGATTTTTATCAAATTTTAAAAGAAAATTTTACACAAGGAGAGATAGATGAAAAAACTTCACTGGATTATCTTAAGTTCTGCTTTAGCTTTTAGTGCTTGTAGTACAACTATGAGTTCGCCTCAAATTGCCCAAGTAAATGATACTTTACCAAAAATTTCAAGCATTAAAAGTATAAGTGATATTACAAGTATAGCTTTTGAATGGGAACCATTGTATGATCAAAATATAGCAGGATATTATATTTATAGAGCAAATGCAGCTGGTGCACCTATGGAGCTTATAGCAAAAATTAAAAATAAATTTCAAACTCATTATACTGATACAAATTTAGAGCCAAATACAAGATATTATTATTCTATGAAAACCTTTAATGAGCTTGGACAAGTTTCTCAAGATGGTGTAAGCATAGAAGCTTTTACAAATAGAGTGATTGATCCAGTACCTTTTGTGCAAGCTATTGTTGGTTTGCCAAATCGTGTAAAAATAGTTTGGAGACCACATCCTGATGTAAGAGTAAATTCATACATCATTGAGCGTGCAAACATGAAAGATATGAAATTTAAAGAATTAACTAGGGTTAAAAATCGTTTAAGTGCTGAATATATAGATGATTCATTAAAACCTGATGAAAGCTTTCAATATAGAATTATAGCTTTAACTTATGATGGTATTAAAAGTACTCCAAGTAAGATAGTCGAATCAACTACCAAAGCGCTTCCTCCTATGGTAAGTAATTTACAAGCAAGTAAAGATGCGCCAAGAAAAATCATTTTAACTTGGGATAAAATTGATTATGCTGATTTTGCTTATTATAAAATTTATTCTAGCTCAACCACCTTTTTACCTTTTAGCGTGGTAGCTAAAACTTCTGAAAATACTTATGAAGATGTAGTTAAAGGTGTGGCTGAAAAAAGATATTATAAAGTTAGTATGGTCGATAAAGATGGCTTGGAAAGTCCTATAGCAAGCGAGCCTGTAGAAGGTATTACCCTAGGAGCACCATTAGCGCCAAGTATTGTTTTGTGTGCTATTGAAGATGATGGTATTAGAGTTGAATGGGTTGATAATGATGATAGAGCTAAAGAGTATATAGTTAAAAGAAGTGGCGGTGGAAGTAATGCTGTGTTTAAAGAGATTAAATCTAAACAATTAAAAGATATCACAGCTGTTCCTGGAAAAGTGTATAGTTATGAAGTTATAGCTATTGATGCAAATGGTATAGAATCAAAAGCTTCTGATAAATTTACAGCGGTGAAATAATGCCAAATTTTAAGTGTAAAATTTTAAAAGAAATTCAACTTCCTTTTGAAAAAGATGGGGTTGAATTTTTATGGCTTGCTAAAGGTGAAAATGTTGATTTGCTTTTTACGCGCATAAAGCAAGAAAACTTTTTTTTGCAGATTAAAAAAGATGAAAAAAAACAAGAATGGCTTATTAAAGGTGAAAAACACACTAAACCTTCGCAAATTGGGTACTTGCAAAAAGCTTTACTTGTGTTTAAAGAAAATTTCACTCAAGATGTAGTCTGTGAAGCTGTGGCGTTAAAACACACAAGGTTAATCCAAAAAACACCTTTAATTGCTAATGATTTAAAAGAGTTGTTAGAGCAAATAAAAAACAAAAAGCAAATTTTTATTGAAATAGGCTTTGGAAGTGGTAGGCATTTGCTTTATCAAGCAAGATTAAATCCTGATGTTTTGATTATAGGTATAGAAATTTACACCCCTGCATTAGAGCAAGTAGCTAAACTTGCCTTAAGTGAAAACTTAAATAATGTTTTATTAATAGAAACTGATGCAAGATTATTATTAAGCGTACTTGAATCTAACTTGGTAGATAAAATCTTTTTGCATTTTCCTGTTCCTTGGGATAAAAAGCCTCACCGTAGGGTAGTGGGGTTAAATTTTGCAAATGAATGTGCTAGAGTTTTAAAAGAAAATGGACAATTTGAACTTAGAACGGATAGCTTTTTATATTTTGATTTTACTTTGGAAACTTTTTTAACTTTTTCGCATTTAAAAGCTTTAATCAAAAAAAATGAAAATTTAGAAATTTCAAGTAAATACGAAGATCGCTGGAAAAGACAAAATAAAGATATATATAATTTAATCATCAGTGGTTTTAGCAAGAGTGAAAGTTTAAGCAAGGATCAAAAATTTGCTATTGAAGATTTAAAATTAAACACAGAAGAATTAGCTTGTGTAAAAAAGAATTTTAAAAATGAAGTTTTTAAAGGTGAGGATTTTTTCTTGCATTTTGAAAAAATGTATATTAAGGATGATGGGCTTATCATTAAAATAGCTTTTGGCGCTTTTTACAAGCCTGAACATGTTTATATAGCTTTAAATACACAAAAAATAGAATTTATCTTTGAGCAACCCTTTAAAACTAAAGAAAATTTAAAAGCTATAGAAAAATTAAGAGAAATATTGTATTCTTATATCAAATAATAATTTATAAAATAAATAAGGAAAAAGTAGTGATGATAGAAGCTAAAAAGCTTTGTCTTGGTTATGATGAACTTGTTATAGAAAATGCTAGTTTTTCGCTAAAAGATAATGATTTTGTTTTTATTACAGGAAAAAGTGGTAGTGGAAAATCAACTTTGTTAAAATCTTTCTATGGAGATTTGGAGCCAATAAGTGGAAGCTTAAAGGTTTGTAATAATGACTTAGTGGATATTTCTAATGCTGAGCTTTTGCAGCTTAGGCAAAAAATAGGAATTATTTTTCAAGATTATCGTTTAGTTCAAGAATTTAGTGTAGAAAAAAATGTAATGTTACCTTTGATGATTAAAGGTTATAGTAAGAATGTATGTAAAGAGCAAGCCGCAAAGCTTTTAAAGCATGTAAATTTAACTTTCAAAGCTGATAAAAAGCCAGCTCAGCTTTCAGGTGGAGAGCAACAACGTGTGGCTATGGCAAGAGCTTTGGCGCATAATCCAAAATTACTCTTATGTGATGAACCAACGGGAAATTTAGATGAGTATTCTTCAGATATTATATGGACTTTATTAAAATCAGCTAGAGAAATACTTGGAACTTGCGTGGTAGTTGTTACACATAGAATTCCTACTAATTTAAGACTTGATTATCGTCGTTTTAATATAGAAAATGGGAGAATGAATGAAATCTTTTAAAAATCATCTTTCTTTAATATTTGCTTTAATGGTGATGATGTTTGCTTTTGAGTTTTTGATTATCACAAATAAAACTATTGAATATTATGAAAAACTTTTAAATAAAGACTATAATATCATTTTAGTAGGAAAAACTCACTTAGATAAAAAAAGCATAGAAGATCAAGTAAGTCATTTTCAGTCTTTAGAAATTTTAAATCCAAATGAAATGATAGACAGACTTAAAAATGATATATCAGCCAAAAACATAGAGGTTTTAAAGGCTACATTGCCAAAATTTTATACTTTAAAACTCAATAAACTTTTGTCAGAAGATGAACTAAATGCTTTAAAAGATAAGCTTTTAAAAAATCCTAATATTACTAAAGTAGAAACTTTTGCAAAAACGCATACAAAAATTTACAAACTTTTGGTTTTGGTAAAATTTTTATTATGGTTTTTCTTGTTTATTATAATATTGCTTAGTTTTGTATTATTACTTAAGCAAATGAAAATTTGGCTTTTTGAGCATACTCAAAGAGTGGAAATCATGTGTTTACTTGGGGCGCCGTTTTGGTTTAGATCTTTTATGCTTTATAAGATTGTTTTTATTGATTGTTTTATAGCATTTTTGTTGCTTGTATTATTTTTTACCCAAGTTTACGATCTTGAATCTATTAAGCTAGCTTTACAAAGTGTGGATATTAGCTTGCCTAAAATAAGTATTTTCACACATTTGTTTTTGATTTTTTTAGCAATGCTTTGTGTTTGTTTTGCTTGTGTGAATTTTGTAATGTTTAAGGTTAGAAAATGAAAAAATGCTTTTTGCTTTTTTTGTTTTCTTTTTCTGTTTTATTTGCAAATGAAATTGCGCAAAAGCAAAAAGATATTAAAGAAAATGAACGTATAGTAAAGCAACTTTCTAAAAAATTAGAAGATTTAGCTAGTGAAATTTTAGATAATGAGAAAAATTTAAAAAAAATCGCTTCAGAAATTAGCACTTTAACTTCAAAAACCTCTAAGCTTGAAAGCTCGGTAAAAACTCAAATAAAAGCACTAGAACAACTTAATGTGCAAAATAAAGATCTTTTGCAAAATAAAAATAAAATCGAAGGAAAGATAATCGATTTAATTGCTAAAGATTTTGCTTATGATTTGGCAATTCCTAAAAATTATATTGAAAGTGAAGATAGTATTATAGCTTTAGAATTAGTTGGGGTTTTGGATAAAATTTTTAAGGAAGAATTTTACCAAATTTCAAAAGATTATGAAGATATAAGCAAAAAAATAGAAGAAAAACAAACACAAATCACTACAATTAATAGCAATTTAAAAGTTTATAAAGATCAAATTGATGAGCTTAGAAATCTTAGAAAAAAACAAGAACAAGAAATAGCTAAGCAAAAAACCGATAAGGAAATTTATACTAGAAAACTTTCTAATTTACAAGCCCAACAACAAGAATTAAGAAAAACACTTAATAAATTAAAAATTATCAAAGAAAAAGAAGAAGAAAAATTAGCACAAAAAAAAGAAGACAAAAAACCAAATTCAAACATAAAACAAGTGGGTTCAAGCTATCAAACAAGCAGTGTTAAGCGCTATAGTGGCCCCAAGACAATCGCCCCTTTAGAATCTTACACAGTAAAACAAAAATTTGGAAATTACATAGATCCTATTTATAATATTAAAATTTATAATGAAAATGTAGTTTTAAAAAGTGATAGTGCTAATGCTGCAGTGAGAAATGTTTTAGATGGTAAAGTGGTTTTTGCAAAAGCAACTCCAACTTTAAAACAAGTTGTGATTGTTGAAAATAAAGATGGTATACATACTATTTATGCACATTTAGATAAAATTGCACCTGGGGTTAAAGTGGGTAGAAATATTAAAAAAGGTTATATTATAGGCAGGGTTGAGAGTGATTTAACTTTTGAAGTAACACAAAAGAATTTTCATATTAATCCTTTAGAAATGATTAAATAAATTAGTTTTTTTTAATGCGAATTTTGATATAGTTTCAAATCAAAGGAGAAATTTAATGAACAATAAAAGAAAAAGAGTATTGGTTAAATTTTCTGGGGAAGCTTTGGCTGGAGAAAATGGGTTTGGTATAGAAAATTCTATTTTAAAATACATAGCTTCTGAAATAAAAAGCTTGATTAATGAAAATGTTGAAGTAGGTATAGTAATAGGCGGTGGAAATATCATTAGAGGGGTATCTGCTGCAAGAGATGGACTTATAAAAAGAACAAGTGGCGATCATATGGGTATGCTTGCTACTGTGATTAATTCTATAGCTATGCAAGAAGCATTAGAAAGCGCTGGGCTTGATGTAAGGGTTCAAAGTGCTATTCAAATGGAAGCATTTTGTGAAACTTATATCATGAGAAGAGCACATAGACATTTAGAAAAAGGACGTATAGTTATCTTTGCTTGTGGTACAGGTAATCCTTATTTTACTACAGATACTGCTGCAACTTTAAGAGCGGTAGAAATTCAAGCAGATATGATTATTAAAGCAACTAAGGTAGATGGAATTTATGATAAAGATCCTAAAAAATATGATGATGCAATTATGCTTAATGAGCTAAGTTATGAAAGAGCTTTGCATGATAATATTAAAGTTATGGATGATACTGCAATAGCCTTAGCTAAAGATAATGCTTTACCTATTGTGGTATGTAATATGTTTAAAGAAGGAAATTTATTAAAAATCATCCAAGGCGATATGAGTTTATGCTCTATTGTTAAAAATCAAGATTAAAGGTAAAAAATGAGAGTAGAACAAATAGCTGCAAAAGCATTAAAAAAACTAAAAGATGATAGATATAAACTAGCTCTTGTAGTGGCTAAAAGAGCTGAAGAGCTTGCAAATGGTGCAGAACCTTTGGTAAATTTAGATAAAAATAAATACAAATATACCGACATTGCTTTACATGAAATAGCAGAAGATAAAATCGTTTTAGAGGGATTTATTGAAGCTAGTAAATGATGAGTTATTGTTAGATAAACTTGTTGATGATGTTAAAAATTGTAAGGATTTACAAAGAGCAAAAGAAATCCTTTTTATGGTTTTCCCGCAATCTGCTGTTTTAGAAAAAGCAGTAGATTTTTGTATCCAAAAACACGAAGGACAATTTAGAAAAAGTGGAGAGCCATATGCAGTTCATCCTATATTAGTGGCTTCTTTTGTGGCTTTTTTAAGTCCGGTGCAGTCTATGATCATAGCTGCATTATTGCACGATGTTTTAGAGGATACAAATTGCAGTGAAGAGGAATTAAATGCAAATTTTGGCGAAGAGGTAACCAAATTAGTTCAAGGCTTAACCAAAATAGTCAGTATTAGAGAAGATCATCTTACACGCTCTAATTCTAATGAAAAACTTGCAAAATCTGCTTTGACTTTTAGAAATATGCTTTTAGCTGGTGTTGAAGATGTGAGTGTGCTTGTAATAAAACTTTGCGATAGATTACATAATATGCTTACTTTAAATTTTTTAAGAGAAGATAAACAAAAAAGAATCAGCGAAGAAACCTTGGTAGTATATGCACCTATAGCTCACAGACTTGGAATTTCAAGTATAAAAAATTTACTTGAGGATTTAAGTTTTAAGTTTTTATTACCTGATGAGTACGCACAAATTGATAATTATATAAATGCAAAAGATCAACAAATTCAACTTGGATTTAATGAATTTATTTCAAAGATAGAAATGTTGTTTTTAGAGAATGGTTTTAGACAAGGCAGTTTTGTTATACATAAAAGAATTAAACATAATTATTCTATTTATTTGAAAATGCAAAGAAAAGGTGTAGGACTTGATGAAGTTTTAGATCTTTTAGGTGTAAGAATTTTGGTAGAAAAAGTTTATGATTGTTACTTGGCTTTAGGAATTTTACATACGCATTTTAATCCTTTAATCTCAAGATTTAAAGACTATATAGCCTTGCCAAAGCAAAATGGTTATCAAACTTTACATACAACGCTTTTTGATGCAAAAAATATCATAGAAGCACAAATTCGCACCTTTGATATGCACAAGACTGCTGAATTTGGCGTGGCAGCACATTGGAAATACAAAGAAGGAAATATAACAACACCAAATTTAGATTGGCTTGCAGATATTTCCATGCATGGCAAAGAAGAAGGAAATAATATACAAGATTGTGATGCTATTGAGCTTTATGAATATGCAAAAGATAGTTTATATATAGAAGATATAGCGGTGTATTCTCCAAAAGGTGAGATTTTCACTTTGCCGCGTGGGGCTACGGCTTTGGATTTTGCATATGAGGTTCATACTAAAGTAGGGCTTCATGCAAAAACTGCTTTTGTTAATCGTATGAGAGTGCCGCTTTTAACTGTGTTAAAAAATGGAGATATAGTTAGTATAGAAACTTCAGAGGAAGAATTTTTTAGATGTTCTTGGATAGATAGTGTTAAAACAGGAAAGGCTAGGGCTAGTATAAGAGATTTTTGTAAGCAAAAGAAAAAAGAATTAAATAATAAAATTGCTATAAATCTTTTATCTACAGTATTTAATAAAGATTCTAAGCTTATAGAAGAGTGGCTTGAAAAAGAAAAATTTAACAAAAAGCTCAGACAAATTGCTTTAGATTTTAATTATTTTAAAGAGGTAATTATAGCTCTTAGAAAATATGTAGGGCAAAATCAAGCAGCTAAATTTGAGCAAAATGAGCAAAAATTTGAAAGTATAGTGATTGGTTCTAACTATAAAGTAACCACGATTAATTTTGATTATTGTTGTAGACCTAAAAGAGGGGATGAAATCATTGCTTTTAGACACTCAACTGGAGCAACGATACACCATAAACTTTGCGAGCAAGCAATGAAAATGATAGAAGATAATAAAGAAATGGTTTTTGTTTCTTGGAATGATAGCTCGATAAAAAGTTACAAAATCATCGTTTCTATAGAAAATAAAAAAGGTTCTTTAGCAGATTTTCTAACTACTTTAGCTAAAATGCAAATTAATGTTTTAAGTATTAATTCAGCTGATTCAGAGCCTGTGGTGGCAAATTATTTTGAAGTGCAGGTTGAATTACCTAATAATGTAGATGTTGAAAATGCAAAAGAAAGATTAAAAGCTAGGTATAAAATTTTAGACTTTACATCTTTAAATGATGCGTATAACAATCACTAAAAAAAGGTTTTGTAATGAATATTGAAGAAATTATTAAAGAAATTAAACGAGGAATAGCAGAAATTATTGATGAGGAAAGATTAGTTTCTTTGGTAAAAAATTACTATGAAAAAGGTGAAAATTTTTTTGTAAAGGCTGGTTTTGATCCTACGGCTGCTGATTTGCATTTGGGTCATACTGTGGTTTTGAGCAAAATGGCTTTGCTTCAAAAGCATGGAGCTATAGTGCAGTTTTTAATAGGTGATTTTACTGCTCAAATAGGCGATCCAACAGGAAAAAGTGCTACAAGAAAAAAGCTTGATAAAGAAGAAGTACTTAAAAATGCCAAAACTTATGAAGAGCAAGTTTTTAAGATTTTAGATCCAAGTAAAACTCAAATTCATTTTAATTCTAAATGGCTAAATGAGCTTGGTGCTGCTGGTATAGTAGAGCTTACGTCGACTTTTAGCGTTGCTAGAATGCTTGAAAGAGATGATTTTACCAAGCGTTTTAAAGAACAAAGTCCTATATCAATTTGTGAGTTTTTATATCCACTTTTACAAGGTTATGATAGCGTTGCATTAAAAAGTGATATAGAAATGGGTGGAACGGATCAAAAGTTTAATCTTTTAATGGGTAGACAGCTTCAAAGAGTATATAATTGTCAAAAAGAACAAGCAGTAATGATGATGCCATTGCTTGAAGGCCTTGATGGTGTAAATAAAATGAGTAAAAGCTTGGGAAATTATATCGGTGTGACTGAAAATGCCAAAGATATGTATGCTAAGGTTTTGAGTATAAGTGATGAGTTAATGTTTAGATATTATGAGCTTTTAAGTGAAAAAAGCTTAAATGAAATTTCACAAATAAAAGATGATATTAAAAATGGTTCATTACATCCTAAAAAAGCTAAGGAAAATTTAGCTTTAGAAATTACTGCACGTTTTCACTCAAGCGAATGTGCTTTAAAAGCTAAGGAAGAATTTGATAAAGTTCATAGTGCAAAAGAGCTTCCTAGTGATATGCCAAGTTTTGCCTTAGAAGGTAGTATTTGGCTAGCAAAAGCTATAGTAGAGTGTAAAATGGAAAGCTCTACTTCAGCAGCTAGAAGATTGATTAATTCTAATGCAGTAAGTGTTAATGGAGAAAAAGTTCAAGATGAACAATACCAACTAGAAAGCGGTGAATATATTTTACAAGTTGGAAAAAGAAAATTTGCAAAATTAAAGGTAATATGATGAGTTTTAAAGCTTTAAAAATTGGAAAGCATGAGATAAAATATCCTATTTTTCAAGGTGGTATGGGACTTGGTATAAGTTGGGACAAACTTGCTTCTGCGGTTTCTTTAAATGGTGGATTAGGGATTATTTCTTCAGTAGGAACTGGATATTATGAAAATAGAATACACATAGATAAAGAGTTCAATGCAAAGCCTTATGGTAGTGATAATTTTTACTCAAAAGCAGGTTTAAAAGCCTTGATAGATAATGCTAGAAAGGTTTGCAAAGATGCGCCTTTGGGCTGTAATATTTTATATGCAAGTAATAATTATGCGCAAATTGCACGCAATGCTTGTGAAGTTGGTTTTAATGTAATAGTTTCAGGCGCAGGGCTTCCTACAAATTTACCTGAATTTACACAAGATTATCCTGATGTTGCTTTGGTGCCTATTGTATCATCAGCTAAGGCTTTAAAAATTATTTGCAAAAGATGGCAAAGCAGATACAATCGCTTACCTGATGCAGTTATAGTTGAAGGACCAAAAAGTGGAGGACATCAAGGTTTTACTTATGAGCAATGCTTAATGGATGAATATCAATTAGAAAATGTAGTACCACAAGTTGCACAAGAAATTAAAAACTGGGGAGATATACCATTAATTGCTGCAGGTGGAATTTGGGATAAGCAAGATATAGAAAAAATGATGTCTTTAGGGGCAAGTGGTGTTCAAATGGGAACTCGCTTTATAGGAACTTTTGAATGCGATGCGAGTGATGATTTTAAACAAGTATTGCTAGATTGTAAAAAAGAAGATATTGAGCTTTTAAAATCTCCGGTTGGCTATCCTGCAAGAGGGGTAAGAACTAACCTTTTAAATTTAGTAGATAAAAGAATGGGGCCAAAAATTTCTTGTGTGAGTAATTGTGTTGCACCATGCGGTAGAGGCAAGGAAGCTACTAAGGTGGGTTATTGTATAGCAGATAGATTATATGATGCTTGGAGTGGTAAAAAAGAAACAGGCTTATTTTTTACAGGGGCTAATGGATATAGACTAGATAAGCTTATTAGTGTAGAAGAGCTAATGAAAAAATTAGTTAATGGTGAAGATGCTTAGAATATTTTTTATTTTTTTATTATTTTGTCTTAGTGTTTTTGCAAATGCAGAAGTTAAGAAATTTGATCAAAATTTTTTAACTTCTAATTCAGAAGAAAAACTACAATTGCACCAGCAATTAAAATCTTTGTATATACAAAGTGTGATTAATGATAATAATGAAGAAAAAAATGAGATTTTAAAAAGATTAATCATAAGTTCAAATTCTTTAGGTTTTGATGATAGAGCTTATGTGCAAGAGCTTAAAGAAAGTGGAGTAAGTGAAGAAGAAATTTCACGTTTAAAAAATGCTTTAAAAGTTATACAAGATCAAAAAATAAAAAAAGAACAAACAAAAATTGAAACTAATGTCACATCACCTATTAATAAAAAAGAAGATAAAAAAGAAGATAAAAAAGAAGATAAAAAAGAAGATAAAAAAGAAGATAAAAAAGAAGATAAAAAAGAAGATAAAAAAGCTCCGGTGCAAAAAGAGCTTTTTGTGCTTGATGTTAAAAAATTAGACAATGGCATCTTACTTGATTTGAGTGAAAAAATCAGTCAAAAAGATATTAAAAACTTTACTCTCAAAGGTGATAAGAATTTTCGTTATGTTGCAGATTTTGATGGAATTTTAAAAGGACCTAAGAGAAATTTTGAATTTAAAGATTTTGATATTATCGTGTCGCAATTTAACCCAACAAGTATGCGTTTGGTCTTAAGCTCAAAAAAAGAATTAAAGATCAAAATAGAGCTTAAAGAACAAAGTCTTTTTATGGGGCTTGAAAAGGTAGAAAAAAAAGAAGAACCCAAACCTATAGTTAAACAACAAAATGAAGTCAAAAAAACAGAAGTTAAAAAAGAGCCTTTATATATTTTAAAATCAAGTAAAGATAAAAATGGTATTAATTTGAAATTAAACAATGATATTGATATTGAAGATATTAAAATCAATTCTTTTAAAGATGGCAAAACATATCGTTCTATTGTAAGCTTTGAAGCTATTTTAGAAGGTGATAGAAAAAAAATCGATATCAACAAAAATCAATCCATCACAATAGTGCAATTTAATAAAACTACAGTAAGAGTTGTTTTAAATTCTACTAGTGATTTTAAAACTAATCTTGATTTAGACGATGAGGAATTGTTTATAGGCTTTGAAAAAAAGGCTAAAAAAACACCGACAAAAACTACTTCAAAAATGGCAAAAACTACCATTAAAAAATCAGGTAAAATCATAGTAATTGACCCAGGTCATGGAGGTAAAGATCCAGGTACTTTGGGTGATAAGGGTGTTAGAGAAAAAGATGTAGTTTTAAGCGTGGCTTTAAAACTTGGTAATGAGCTTAAAAAACGCGGATATAGAATTTATTATACTAGAAGTACGGATAAATTTATAAACTTAAGAGATAGAACTTCTATGGCTAATGAAAAAATGGCAGATTTGTTTATTTCTATCCATGCTAATGCAGCTCCAAATAAACAAAGAGCTAAAACTTTACAAGGTATTGAAACTTTCTTCTTGTCGCCTGCAAGAAGCGAAAGAAGCAAAAAAGCTGCTGAGTTGGAAAATCAATCTGATTTTGAAGAGATGAATTATTTTTCTAAACAAACCTTTTTAAATTTTTTAAACCGTGAAAAAATAGTTGCTTCAAATAAATTGGCTATCGATGTTCAAAAAAAGATTTTAAGTAATGTAAGAAAAAAATATAAAGTTGTGGATGGTGGAGTTAGAGAAGCTCCTTTTTGGGTTTTAGTGGGTGCGCAAATGCCTGCTATATTGATTGAAACAGGTTATATTAGTCATCCTAGTGAAAGAAATAGATTAACAAATAAAAATTTCCAAGAATTATTAGCCATTGGTATTGCTAATGGTATAGAGAGTTATTTTTATAAAAATCAATGAAAAAAGCAAATATTATCATTAAAAACAATGCACCTTTTTCTTTAGATTTTGATGATTATTATTTTAATTCTAGTGATGGTTTAAGTGAGAGTGAATTTATCTACACTAATGCTTTTGAATTTCAAACAAAACAAACTATCATTGCAGAGCTTGGTTTTGGTATAGGTTTAAATTTTTTCCTTACTTTAAGGCGTTTTATAAAGGAAAAAAAAGAAAATCAAAGACTATTTTATCTTAGTTTTGAAAATTTTTATATAGAAAAAGAAACATTAAGAGAAATTTATAAAAATCTTGGTTTTTATGAGGAATTTGAAGAGCTTTTAGAACAGTTTTTAAAATTTTATCCCCCATGTAAAGATGGAGTTTATAGATTTTATTTTCAAGATTGTTTTTTAGACTTGGTATTTGGTAATGCTAAAGAAAAGTTACAAAATTTAGACTTTAAAGCTGATATTTGGTATCTAGATGGTTTTGCTCCTGCTAAAAATCAAGAGATGTTTGATGAGGATATTATAAACAAAGTTGCTAAAAATTCAAAAATAAATGCCAAGATTTTAACCTTTTCTTCTGCAAGCATTTTAAAAAAAGCTTTAATTAATAATAATTTTCAAGTACAAAAGATCAAAGGTTTTAAAAAAAGAGAAATGATACAGGCTATTTTTAATGGCCTTGAGTTTGAAGATAAATTTGCTTATTTTAACACTCCGTGTTTGAAAAAAGAGATACAAAAAATAGCCATCATCGGAGCAGGTATAGCCGGAGCTAGTATAGCTTATGAGCTTTCTTTAAGAAATGTTCAAGTAGATGTTTTTGAAAAAGAAAATTCATTAGGAAAAGGTGCTTCTGGAAATATCAATGGAATTTTAAGCTCTTTGATTTTAAAACCTGATGTATTATTGGGTGAGTTTTCACAATATGCTTTTTTAGAGGCTAGTAGATTTTATAGGCAAATTTTAGGTTTAATTCCTCAAGGAGTTTATGAATTTGCTCATAATGAGCTTATGCAAGAGCGTTTTGATAGTCAAAAAGATAATGTTTTATTTGAAATTATTAACAACCAAGCCTTTTTAAAAGATGGAGCTTGCATAAAGCCCCAAGAGCTTGTAAAAACTCTTTTACAAAAAAGCAAGGCCAGGGTGTTTTTTGAGTATGAATTTAAAGATTATTCTTATGAAAATGAAAAGTTTTCTTTGCAATTTAATAATCAAAAAACATTAAAAGATTATGATGTGTTAATTTATGCTCAAGGTGCTGATGTTAAGAATTTTTTAGAGTATAAATATATGAAATTAAGCAGTGTTAGAGGGCAATGTACTCATTTAAAACCATTTTTAAAAAATTCTCATGCTTTATCTTCAAAAGGCTATATTTGTCCTATCAATGAAGAATTGAATTTGCAACTTATTGGCGCAAGTTATGATAGGCTTAATCAAGATACAACGCTTTTAAAAAATGATGATTTGCAAAATATTGAAAATATAAAAGAATTTTTACAAGGTGAGAATTTAGAAATTATGGGTGGTAAAGTAGGATTTAGATCATATTCTAGTGATAGATTTGCCATAATAGGTCAAGCTTATGATGAAAATTTTTATATGCAAAATTATAAGGCACTTTTATGGCATAAAAATAAAAGTCAAGTAGAGCCAAATGATTTTATTCCTTTGTATTTTTCTATTGCTCATGGATCTAGGGCTTTTGCTAGTGCTATTATTGGAGCTAGAATGCTTAGTGCATTAATCTTTGATGAACCAAAAATAGAAAAAGATTTTTTACATGCCACTCATCCTGCTAGATTTTTAATCAGAATGCTAAAAAAAGGAAAAATTTTATAACAAGTAGTTTTTTTGTTTGAAATGCTATTAGCTATATTGTAAAAATATAATGCTATTATAAATATAGAGTTAGCAATATTTCATGATAAATGTGGAATTTTGTATCTTTATAAAATAATACATTAGAGGTTGAGTGAAAAAATACATTTTTTTAAGCTGTATATGCATAAATGCATTTGCTTTAAATTTAGAAGAAAGCTTAGGTGAGGGTGAGGCTAATGTTAGCAAAGAGCAAAAAACAAATACAGTTTCTAAGCAAGTATTTTTTCAAAAACCACAAGAATATCAAGCCCAAAATGTTGATTTTGGATCCTTTGCTAGTAAATCTTTAGGGCAAGTTTTAAATTTAAGTTCTAAAGATAAAACAGAAGCAAGTTTAGACTACAATGCTTTGAGTGTTAATATAAAAAATATCAATTCGATATTAGATTATGATAATGCTACCTTACTTTTAGAAAAACAAGCAAGAATAGATCAAGCAGAGCAGGCATATTCTTTAGGACTTATTAATCGTTATGAATTTGATGAGTTTAATTTTGGTTTTAATTATTTTAATGATCAATATAAAGAAGCATATACTAAGAATAGCTTTGGTGCTGAATTGCAGTTTAGTCATTATTTTAAAGCATATGCTAATCATTATAAGATCAAAGAAAACGATAGTGATGATAGTACAGAGCTTGGGGTTGTATTTGACTTGCCATATTTGAATGTTTTAAATGTAAATTCTAATATAAAAGAATTACAAAACCAATATAACATTACTTATTCTCCAATTTCTATTTTAGATTTATCGCTTAATTATCAAGATGAAAAAACTAACGCCAAAGATCAAACAGCAATGTGGGTAAGATTTAGACTAAATTATGAGCAAAGTTTAAGTAAGCAATTTTATAATAGCTTTTACCGTAAAAATAATATAGGAGAATTTAATCGCTATGATTTTGCTACTAGGACTTATTAATTATTCATAAAACGAGTAATATCATTATAAGTTACAAATACCATTAAACTTAAAAGCAAAGCCATGCCAAAATAACTAAGATATTCAAAGCATACTTTTGGTACTTCTTTTTTAAAGATTAGCTCATAAAGGTTAAAAAGTATATGTCCCCCATCTAGTGCTGGAATAGGAAGTAAATTTAATACTCCAAGGTTGATAGAAATTAAAGCAGTGATTAAAAATAAAACCACTATGCTAGTATTTGCTGCTTTGGAGGTTATATCTACCATAGTGATGATTCCACCCATGTTTTTAGCGTCTAACTCCCCGCTGATGATTTTAGCAAGGCCTTTAAAAATAAGCAAAGAAGCCTCTATACTTTCTTCATAAGCGTATTTTAAACTACTAATTCCTGGATGATAAATAGTAACAAACTCACCCTTAGGTGCTATGCCAATTAGTGGTTTTTGAACTTTTTGATAAAACTCATTATAACCTTGATCAATTTGCGGGGTTAGGGTGATGTTGATGAGTTTACCATCGCGTTCTATACTAAGTAAGGTTGGTTTTATATGTACAAGTTTGCCAATTTCTTCAAAGCTTTGAATTTTAACTCCATCTATAGCTAGGATTTTATCTCCAATTTGTAAATTTGCTTTTTGTGCAGCTGAGTTTGGTGCTATATTTCCAATAACAGGTGCAAGTTTTTGCACACCTAAAAAACCTATGGCTATATAAAGCAAAAATGCTAAAAAGAAATTAAAAAATGGTCCTGCAAAAAGTATATAAATTCTAGCTAGAGGACTTAGAGTATTATAGCTATTTGGTTCATAATTTTTTTCACTAGGATTTAAATCATCTTGTCCTTTAAGTTTAACATAACCACCAAAAGGTAGAGCAGATAAGCGATATTCTGTGTTTTTGTAAGTTTTTTTAAAAACAGCTTTTC
Source organism: Campylobacter sp. IFREMER_LSEM_CL2151 (assembly GCF_025771725.1). Taxonomy (NCBI): domain Bacteria; kingdom Pseudomonadati; phylum Campylobacterota; class Epsilonproteobacteria; order Campylobacterales; family Campylobacteraceae; genus Campylobacter; species Campylobacter sp. IFREMER_LSEM_CL2151. The sequence goes on from NZ_JAKMQT010000003.1 coordinate 111,761, forward strand.
CAAAGCCTATACTAAAAATTTCTACATCGACTTTCATATGTTTTGCGGCTAAAAAATGTCCTAGCTCGTGAAAAAAAATTAAAAAAGATATAACCAAAAGTGTTATTAAAAAGCTAAAAGAATAAAATTTAAAGCCAATAGCTAAGATGATAAATAAAAATAAATATGATTTCAAATTATACCTTTTTTAAATGTTTTATATAAGCTAGTATGTATTCAAAAGCTGAATAAAGTGTAAGTACTAAGGCAATAAATAACAATGTATTAGCAAAAGGCCATTGCATGATTAAAAATATAATGGCTATCATTTGAAAGGTTGTTTTTATTTTTCCCGCAAAAGAAGCACTTACATCAAATTTTTCACTCACCATAACTACTCGAAAACCAGTTATAAAAAATTCCCTTACTAAAATAATATAAATCATCCAAGGATCGGCTTTTTGAGTGAGTAATAATCCTAAAAAAGCAGCCAAAACAAGCATTTTATCTGCTAGTGGATCTATAATAGCTCCAAGTTTTGTAGTTTGATTCCAAGTTCTTGCAATATAACCATCAAAAAAATCAGTCAAGGCAGCTATACCAAAAATAACACAAGCAAAATAATTTACCCAACTAGGATGAATATTTTCAAAATCATTAATAAGCAAAAAAAACAAAAGTGGAGCTAATAATATCCTTATAAATGCTAAGATATTAGGTAAATTCATTGTTTATTAATCCTTGTGTTTAAAGAAAATACCCCAAAATGGGGTAATGAATCATTTAAAAGTGGTACCACCATCTACGATTAAGGTGTGTCCTGTGATCCAATTTGCTTTATCAGAACATAAAAATAAACATGCTCCTGCTAAATCTTGAGGCTGTCCAATACGATTTAGCGGACTAAGATTGATAGTTGCATTTTTAACTTCTTCATAATTTGTAAATGCTTTAAGTGCGTCAGTGTCAATTGGTCCACCACTTACTACATTGACACGGATGTTTTTAGAACCAAGTTCAGTTGCAGCATATCTTGCCATAGCTTCTACCGCTGCTTTAGCTGTACCGTGTCCTGCATAGTTTTCAATATGTACCAAATTTCCTGTTGAAGAAATAGATAATATACTACCCCCGCCAACTTTTTCCATTCTTTTTGCTGCTTCTTGTGCTCCAACAACAAAAGCATTTACAGTTGCTGTGAAAATATTATTTATTCCACGAGGTTTTAATTTCATAAATTTGGTATATCCACCTACAACGGCACGACCTGAGATAATAGCATTAGAGATGAAAAAATCTATTCTGTCAAAATCTTGATCGATTTTTTCAAATAACTCTTTATAAGTTTCTGGTTCAAGTATGTTAAACTCATAAGCCTTTGCTTTGATTTTATAATTATTTTCTAAATCTTTTACAATTTCTTGAGCTAAATCCGCATTAGAATTATAAGTAAAAGCTACATTAGCTCCTGCTTTTGCAAACTCATATACAATAGCCTTACCAATCCCTCTTGTTCCACCACTAATTACTAAAGTTTTATTTTGAAAAAAAGTATCCATTAAAATCCTTTGATATTATAGTTTTTCATAATCGCTTCTATTTTTGCTAAATTGCAATCACTAGGTTTACAAAGTGGCAAACGATACTCTAAAGTAGGGGTTAAACCTGCTATATACATTGCCGCTTTAATAGGTATAGGATTGCTTTCGCAAAATAAAATTTTATTGATATTATACAACTCATCATTGATTTTTTTAGCTTCAATATATTTTTCTTCTAAAGCTAGATGAGTTAATTTTGAAATCATATCAGGAAGTAAATTTGAAGTAACTGAAATCACACCTTTACCGCCATTTGAAAGTATAGGATAATTAATCGCATCTTCTCCGCTTAAAAGTATCATTCTAGGTTCATGTGCTAGTAAATCAACACATTTATCAATACTTCCACTAGCTTCTTTTACCCCATAAATATTTTCACAATCTCTAAACAATCTTATAATGGTTTCTGTTTGAAGCTCACAACCTGTTCTTCCTGGGACATTATATAAAAGCACAGGTATATCTATGCTTTTTGCTATTTCTTTATAATGTAAATACAAACCTTCTTGTGTGGGTTTGTTATAGTATGGAGTAACACTTAAAATGCCATCAGCTCCATGCTCTTGTGCAAACTTAGCCAAACTTACAGCCTCATGTGTAGCATTACTTCCTGCTCCTGCTAAAACCTTACAAGAACTTCCCTTGCAAGCATCTAGTGCTATTTCTATACAAATTCTATGTTCCTCATGGGTTAAGGTGGCACTTTCTCCGGTTGTTCCAACAGGTACCACTACATCAATTCCATTTGCTATTTGTCTTTTGATGAGTTTGTGGTAAGTTTGTTCATCTAATTTTCCATTTTTAAATGGAGTTATTAAAGCTGTCATTGCTCCTATGATGATTTTATTGTCCATTTTCACCCCTTTTTTAAGATTATTGTAGTAGATTTGTTTTCATTGAAGTATTTTTTAGCACAATGAATTAAATCATCTTTACTTAAATTTTCTATATTTTTTTTATAATCAAGCAAAGGTTTTAAATCACCTTTTGCAAGATAAGATCCATAAATATTTGCAACGCTACTTGCATTGCTTAGTGAAAAGATAAAATCACTTTTTACAGTATTTTTGATTTTTTCCATGATAGTATCATCAAATTTAGCATTTTTTACATCTTCAAGAATTTTTAAAAGCTCTTTTTCAACATCTTCTGCTTTTATACCTTCATTACAAACGCAAATAAATATAAATAAATTCTCATCTATATTTTCACTTGCATAAGCATAAAATTCATTGATAAGTTCTAATTTATCAATTAAAATTTCGCTTATTAAAGAACTTTTTCCATTTCCTAAAAGCTCACTCAATGCGCAAAGTTTTGGCATATCTTCGTGGTTAAATGCAGGAATTTTATATGCAAGTGCTAGTAATTGTGTGTCACTTTCTTTATGTAAGATCACACGTTTAGCACCATCTTGCTCAGGTTCTTTTTCATGAACTATAGGGATTTCTTTGGTATTTTTTATATCTTGAAAATGTTTTTTAGCTAAAGTAAATACTTCATCTTCATCAATATCACCACTCACAAGCAAAATAGCATTTTTGGGTTGATAAAAAGTTTGATGAAAATCTTGTATATCTTCTATTTTCCAATTTTGTATATCTTTAAAAAAGCCTATCGGGGTCCAGTGATATGGATGGTGTAAAAAGGCATGGTTGTATAATCTAAAATACAAATATCCCAAAGGATTGTTATCGGTTCTCCAACGCCTTTCTTCTAAAACTACATTTCTTTCAGGCTGAAACTCATCATCTTTTAAATTTAAATTACGCATTAATTCAGCAAAAAGCCATAAAGACTTATCTAAATTTTCACTAGAGCATTTTATAAAATAATGCGTATAGTCAAAGCCCGTACTTGCATTATCCACTCCGCCAAAACCCTTGACTATTTCATCAAATTCACCTGCTTTTAAATTTTTTGTACTTTTAAAATTTAAATGTTCAAGCATATGGGCTATACCACTTTTTCCCATTTTTTCATTTCTTGAGCCAACTTTATAAAAAATATCTACACTTACAACCCCGCTTTTTTTATTTACAGGTAAAGTATAGACTTCAAGTTTATTTTCAAGGGTGATTTTTTTATAATTAATCATTTAAAATTAACTCCTATAGCTTGACTAATATGATTAAAACCATCTTGTTTTAAAAGCTCAATTAAACCTTGATTGATATTTTTAACAATGCTTGGTCCTTTAAAAATCATAGCTGTATAAATTTGAACCAAACTAGCCCCGTTTTTAATGCGCTCATAAGCAAGTTCAGCACTATCTATGCCTCCACTTGCTATTAAAATGGTATCTTGATAAATTTCTTTAGCTACTTCTTTAAAAAATGTCGCACTTTTTTGGGTGATCAATCTACCACTAATTCCACCAAAAGTTCTTGCGTTGTCAATCAAAGAATAATCTACACTAGTATTTGCCATGATGATACCATCAGCTTTTGCGCTAATAGCGCTTTTGCAAAGTGAAATTGCGCTGTCTATATTCATATCTGGAGCAATTTTTAAAATTACAGGTTTATTTGTGATTTCTTTTGCTTGGTTAAATAAAGTACTTACAAATTCCTCACTTTGTAAATCTCTTAAATTTTTGGTATTTGGAGAGGATATATTAATCACAAATAAATCACACAAATCTTTAAACTCTTTTAATAAAATAATATAATCATTAATAGCTTCTTCATTTGGAGTGATTTTGTTTTTGCCTATATTTGCTACTAAAGGTATGCTAAATGGATAGACTTTTTTTACTTCTTTTGCGATAGCATCTTTACCTTTATTATTAAAACCCATAGCATTTTGAATACTTTCTTGCTCAACAAGTCTAAAAAGTCTAGGTTTTTCATTACCATTTTGAGGTTTTGGGGTGAAAGTTCCATATTCTAAAAAGCCAAAACCTAAAGCACTTAGTGGTCTTATCATTGTGGCATTTTTATCAAAGCCACCTGCTAAGCCCACAGGATTATAAAAATTTAGATTAAAAATTTCTTGATTTAAAATTTCATCATTTATCACACAATCTTTTGCAAAAAAACTAAGCCCTCCAGGAAATATACAATCTAGTGTTCGCATACTAAATTCAGCTAAAGCATGAGCATTTTCTGGATCTAATTTATATATTAAAGGTTTTAAGCTTTCATAGGTCATATTTTTCCTTTTTTACAAAATAGCATATTGTACTAAAAAAATGATAATTCTTAGTTTTCATTTTCATTAACTTTATCAGTTTTTTGTACTTTTTGTTTTAATTTTTGATAAATTTCACAATTTTTCATTAAATAAGCATCATTTCCTATAGAAGCTATTTTTCCTTTATCAAGTACAGCAATTTTATCAGCATTTTCTATAGTGCTAAGTCTATGAGCGATAATGAGTATTAAGCGATCTTTTTTTAAGCTTTCTATAGTTTTTACTATGGCTTTTTCACTTTCATTATCAAGTGCTGAAGTTGCTTCATCAAAAATTAAAATTTGAGGATTTTTATATAAAGCCCTTGCTATAGCAATGCGTTGTTTTTGTCCACCGGAGAGATTTTTCCCATGTTCTTTTAATTCAGTATGTATACCACCAAGTTCTTGAACAAAATCATAAGCATTAGCTTGTTTTAAAACCTCTATTACACGTGCTTCATCGTATTCTTTAGCATAAGCTATATTTTGAGCTATAGTGTCATTAAATATATAAATATTTTGAGTTACCAAAGAGATATTCTCTCTTAAGCTAACAATATCAAAAGAACTAATATCTTTTTGATTGATTAAAATTTCACCACTATCTTTTTCAAAAAAATACATTAAAAGATTGATAATAGAAGACTTTCCTCCGCCACTTGATCCAACTAAGGCTAGAATTTCTCCTTTGTTAAAAGAAAAATTTACATCTTTTAATACCATTTTATCTTTTTGATAGCTTAAAGAGACATTTTTAAAATGGATATTTTGGATATTTTCTGTAAGTTTTTCATCGCCACCTTTAATTTGCGGTTCTAAATCAGTTAGATAGAAAGTTCTCTCACTTGCTGCTACTGCATTTTGTAATCTTGTATAAAGTGAAGAAAGTCTTTTAATAGGAGTATAAGCCATAAATAAAGCTGTAGTAAAACTAAAAAAAGAACCTATGCTTAAACTTCCATCGATTACTTCTTTGCCGCCTATTATAATTACTATTGCAAAGCCAATTGAACCCATAGATTCCATTAAAGGGCTACTTAAAGCTTCGATTCTAATGCCTTTTAAGGAAAGTTTGCAAACTTCACTATTAGTTTGGCTGAATTTTTGCATTTCATTTTTACTTGCATTAGAAGCTTTAATAAGTTCTATATTAGAAAAGATTTCACTTAATCTTGAAGTAAGATCAGAATTTTTTTCTTGAGTATTGCGTCCTATTTTTTTGATTTTTTTAGCAAAAATAGCAAGGGGATAGATTGCTAAAGGTAAAATTACTAAAGCAAAAAAAGCAAGTTTTGGACTTTGATAAATCACTACGCTTAAAAGTCCAATGGCAGTTAAACTTTCTCTTAAAATTTCAGGTATTATAGTAGAAACTATATTTTGCAAAGCTCCAATATCAGAAGTACAACGACTAATTAATTCCCCACTTCTGTATTTATGAAAAAAACTCATATCTAAGCGCAAAAGATTGCCAAGAACTAATTCTCTTAATCTTCTTAAAATATCTGTCCCAACATAAGATATATAATAAACTTGCATATAAGCGCCAAGATTTTTTAAAGCATAAATTAAAATAACAAGCAAAGGCATATAATAAAGCAATTGAGCGTTTTTTTCTATAAAAATTTTATTTAAAATAGGCTCTATGATGTATGCACTAGCTGCTGTGCCACCACTGGTTAAAAGCATGCCAATAATAGCTAAAACAAAATAAAACCAATAATCTTTATAATAAGGCTTAAAGCGAGTAAAAACTTCTTTAAGCTTCATTTCTTTGTAATTTTTATCCATTTTTCTCCCATACCACACCATTTGGTGTATCCATTAAAAGAATATTCTCTTTAGCCAAATCATCACGAATTTGATCTGCTAAGGCATAGTTTTTTTCTTGTTTTGCCTTGTTGCGTAGAGCAATTTTTTCTTCTATTTCTTGACATTTTTCTTCACTAATACCAAATTGAAAATATTTTATAGTATCTATAAAACCTATACCAAAAATAAAAGCAAGTTCTTTTAAGGTTTTTTCCAATTGTATTTTATAAGTTTTATCTTTTGGGTTTTTATCTAAATAAATATTACTTTCATTGATAAACTCATCAAGTAAAGCTAAGGCTTTAGAGGCATTTAAATCATCATTTAAAACTTCTAAGATATTTTTAGCTACTTCACTTTCTATGGTAGTTTTTTCATCTATAAAAGCATTTAAATTTAAGCGTTTTTTTAAGCGATAAAATTTATCAAGTCTTTTTTTAGCAGCTTGTAAGTCTTCTAAAGCATAGTTAAAATGCGCTCTATAATGCACACTTAAAAGATAAAATCTCAAAACCTCTCCACTAAAAAGTTTTAAAGAATCTTTTAGAAAAAAGCTATTTCCCAAGCTTTTGCTCATTTTTTCACCATTAATTTGCACAAAGCCATTGTGTAGCCAAAAATTAGCTAATTCATGATTGTTTTTACAACGACACTGACAAGCTTCGTTTTCATGATGAGGAAAAAGTAAGTCTATACCCCCTGCATGAATGTCAAGTTTATCTTTAAAAATACTTTCTATCATCACAACACATTCTGTGTGCCAACCTGGTCTTCCTTTGCCAAAACTTGCAGGATAAAATTTTTCATCAAATTTCCATAAAACAAAATCGCTATCATTTTTTTTAGCCACGCTTTCTTCTAGGCGTGATTGATTATCTTCTAAATTTCTTTTAGAGATATAAAAGTATTTATCATCTTTGCTAGTATCAAAATAAATCCCATCTTCAAGTTTATAAGCTAGGTTTAATTCTAAAAGTTTTTCTATATATATAATCATTTGCTCAATATAAGCTGTAGCCTTTGGTTTAAAATCAGGTTCTAAGATATTAAGCGCTTGCATATCTTCTTCATATCTTTTAATATAAAAATTTGTAATTTCTTCTAAACTTTTACCACTCTCTTGCATTTTTTTTAAGATTTTATCATCAATATCAGTGTAATTTCTAACAAAAACTACTTTATAATCATTTGCTAGCAAAACTCTTCTTAAAAAATCAAAACACACACTACTTCTTGCATGTCCTAAATGTGCATCATCATATACAGTAGGCCCGCATAAATAAATATTTGCTTTTTTTGCCTCATGTGGGATAAATTCGCATTTTTTCTTTAAAACACTATCAAAAAAAACCATTAAAACAAACCTTTAAAAAAATGATAAATTTCAATTAAAAATTGTATTAAAATATCTTTAATTTCAAATAAGCCTAAAGCAAATAAACTTAAAAATACTATACTAATAAGCCAAAATTTAACCCTAAAAATACCCCAAAGATTTTTAAAGCCAAATTCTTTTATATTAGCATATAATAAATAAAAAGCACTAATAGATGAAGCTAATGCAATGCCTAAGCTCTTATAAGCTTCTTCTTTGATAAGTAAAATAATCACTATACTAAAAAATGCTGATATAAAAAGTGTTTTAAAGGCGATTATAGCGGCTATTTTTTGTTTAAATTTAGCATAAAGCCATAAAGAAAAAAGTTTTTGTAAACCAAAAGGTAAAAGTCCTAAAAGATAAGCTTGTAATAAAAATGCAGTGATTTTTGTATCTTCTTGATTAAAATTTCCTCTTTGAAATAAAAACTCCACAATTTCTTTAGCTAAGATAATCCCCACTATACTAGCTAAAATCAAAAGCACGCTTAAATATTCAAAAGCTTTTTGCATAAAAGCTAAGGCTTTTTGTTCTTCATTTGCTTTTAAATGTCTTAGTATTTTTGGAAAACTTACTTGACTTAGTGCGATTGCAAAAAGAGCTAAAGGAAGCTGAAAAACCCTATTAGAATAATACAAATACGAAATACTTCCAGCCATTAAAAAACTAGCTATAGTGGTATCTAATAATGAACTAATTTGATTTGCTGAAGAGCCTAAAAGTCCATGAGTAAATGTAGAGTGGAACTTATCTAAATTAGTCTTTGTTTTTTTAAGTTTTATGCTTAAATACATACTTTTTAAAATTCTAGTGTTTTTTAAAGCAAAAATATGCCATATAAGTTGAGCTAGACCACTTAAAACAGTCGCATATGAAAAATAATACAAAGCTTCTAAAGGTTTATCTTGAGTGACAAAAAATCCGGCAATCACAACAAAAAGATTAAAAAATGAAGCAGAAAAAGAAGTGATGAAAAAATTTTGTTTATAATTTAACAAAGAGCCTAAAAAAGTTACTAAAAAAATAAAAAACAAATACCAAAAATTAATAGAAACTAAAGGCGCAGCTAGAATGATCGTTTCTTTGTTAAAACCAAAGGCAAAAATCTTTGTAAAAAATTCAGCAAAAAAACTCACTAAAACACAGGTTAAAAAAACAATAATACTAAATTGTAATAAGACATTTATACAAAAAGCACCTTTTTTACTTGCTTTTAAAAAACTTGGTAAAAAAGCTTGTCCAAAAGCCCCTTCAGCGAAAATTCTTCTAAAAAAAGCAGGCATTTTTAAAGCCACAAAGAAAATATCACTATAAATTCCAGCACCTAAGTACAAGGCTAAAACAATATCTCTTAAAACACCCATAATCCTAGAAAATAAAATTCCCAAGGCATTGATGATGAAATTTTTAAAAATAATATTTTTTCTCATTAATTTTCATTCTTTAAACATTAGTTTGAGTATTATAAAATTTTTTAATAGCAATAATTTTAACTAAATTTTGATTTTATTTTTGCTAAAATCAAAATTTTATACACAATAAGGAAGCTTAAGCTATGGAAGAGAAGAAAATTTTATATACTAAAGACCCTTATAAAGAGCTTTTGATATTTGCTTCTGAAAATAAATGCGAAGTTGATGAACTTGATTTTAGATTGTTAAGTTTTAGTACTTCTTATACTTATGATAATCAAGAATGGATAAAAGTTAATGAAAAAGAATTAAAAATTTTTGAAGAAAATGAAAAATTTTTAATTCATGATTTAAGTATAGAGCAAGAGTATAAAATAGAAATTTATTTTAAAAAATTTGCACGCATACCAACTTTTGAAGTTAGCTTGCATGCTAATGAGCTTTGTACTTTATTAAAAGCTAGTGTTAGAGCTAGTGAAGCTATTGCTTTTCATGATAAATTAGCACTAGAGCTTTTAGAAGCTATTTATAAAGCGATGATAAAAGAAAAATATTTGCTTGGATTTAGAATTTTTGATTTTAAAAAGCAAATTATTGATTTTAATACTAAAGTTAAAGAAAAGCAAAAATTTGATTTTGAAGTTGAATTTGAAGTATGTAAGGGAGTTAATCCACAAGAGCCTACAAATGAAGAAATTCAATATCACTATTTAGAAAATCTAAAAAAACACAATGATGTGATGAATAGAAACTATGTAGCACCTATAGGAAAAGATGAGGTGGCTATTGAGAGGATTAAACCAAAAGAGGGTAGTGATGGTAAAGATTTAAGATTTAAAATTTTAAAAGCCCTCCCGCCAAAAACAAACAAAGAAAAAGTTATTTGTTCGGATAATTTTGAAGTTAAAGAAGATGATGAAAGTATAAAATATATTGCCAAAAAAGATGGATTTATTATCCAAAAAAAATCTATTTATGAGATAGAAAATTATTTAGAATTTAACAAGGTTGATTTTAAAAGCACGGGTTCTATTTGGGCGGGTTTTGATAAGCAAGTTATTATCGTGATTAAAAATACAAATAGTTTAGAGGATGCAATAGGCCCTAGAATTACCGTTGAAGCACAAGAGTTAGAGGTTGTGGGCAATATGGCTCAAGATTCTGTTTTAAGAGGTAAAAAAGTAATTCTTAAAGGCAATATGCACCATAAAAGTACTATTATAGGGCAAAAGGTTGAGGTTAATATCTTAAGAGGATATTGTGAGGCTGAGGAAATTTTTGCTGAAACTTTAGAAAATGGCTCTATTAAGGCTAAAAAAGTAAATATTAAAAAGGCTGTGGGTGGGGAGATTATTGCTGATGAAATTTATATACAAGAACTTGGTGGAAATTGTTTATGTAGTGCTAAAAGTTTAATCCGCGTTGAAAAAATTCAAGGAAGTGGCAATAAACTTGTAATTCAAGATCTCAAAGCTTTTGATAAAGAAAAAAGTGGCGAGGAAATACTTTTGCATATTGAAGAGTTAAAAAAAGAACAAGAAAATTTAGTCAAGGAAATTGAAGAAACCAAGCATACTATCCATGTGAGTAAAGATTCTGTGAGAATTTTACAGCAAAAGGCAAAAGAATTAATGAATGCAAAAAGAGCTATACCGCAAGCTTATAAGATTACTATTAAAGATTTTAATCAAAAGATTGAAAATTTAAATATTTTAGCTAATAAGATAGAAACTTTAAAAGAGGAAGAAAAAGCAAATATAGAAAAGCTTAAAAAAATTCAAGATGAACTTTTAAAATCAAAAATTATTAATAAAAGTGGAAAATGGATGGATTTAAACGAAGTTAAATTTGTTTTATTAAATCCTAGAAAAGAGTTAAGCTATCATCCGCGTAATGATGAGATGATTGAGTGTTTTGAACTTGAAAAGATAGATACTGAAGATGGAGTAAGTGTTTATGAAATTCGCTCTATTAATAATTACAAGGAATAAACTAAATGATAGTGGCAATTGAAGGAATAGTGAGTAAAAAAGAACCTACTTTTGTAATTTTAAAAACTTCAAGTGGGGTAAGTTATGGTGTTTATGTGTCGCTTTTTTGCTCAAGTAATTTTGAAAAAGATCAAAAGGTTGAGTTTTTAATCACGCAAATTATCAAAGAAGACTCTCATAAATTATATGGATTTTTAGACATTAACGAGCAAAGAATGTTTGAATTATTAATCAAAATTAGTGGTATAGGAGCAACTACTGCTATGGCACTTTGCTCAAGCTTAGATACTAATACTTTTTATACAGCTTTGCAAAGTGGCGATGAGAGTGTATTTAAAAAGGTTCCTGGTATTGGTCCAAAGAGTGCAAAAAGAATTATAGCTGAGTTAAGTGATGCAAAAATCAATATAGAAAATTCTAATCAAGATCAAGCACAAGCTTTAGCAGCTTTACTTTCACTTGGTTTTAAACAAGAAAATATTTTAAAGGTTTTAAGAACTTGTGAGAGTAAAAATACTAGTGAGCTTATTAAAGAGGCTTTGAAAAAATTAGCATAATAAAAGGAAAAATATAATGATATATGGTGTAATTTTTGGTGCAAATTCTTATGAGCATGAAATTAGCATTGTGAGTGCTGTGGTATTAAAAAAAGTACTCAAAGCGCAAAAAAAATTTATATTTTGTGATAAAAATAAGGAATTTTTTCTTATAGATGAAGAAAAAATGAATGCAAAAACTTTTAGTAGTGGTGCTTATAAAAAAGAAAAAGCCTTGGTATTAAAGCAGGGTGGGTTTTTTATAAAAACCATGTTAGGTGAGAAAAAACTTGACATTGATGTGGCGGTAAATATCGTACATGGAAAAGATGGCGAAGATGGCAAAATAGCTGCTTTGCTTGATTTTTATGGTATAAAATACATAGGACCGCGCATAGAAGCTAGTGTTTTATCTTTTAATAAGGTTTTAACTAAACTTTATGCACAAAGCGTAGGGGTGAAAACACTTGATTATAAGGTTTTAAATTTGCATAAAGAGCAAAATGTTTCTTTAGACTTTCCTTGTATTTTAAAGCCCGCAAGATTAGGTAGTAGTATAGGTATAAGCATAGTTAAAGATGAAAGCGAGCTTAAATATGCTAAAGATGTTGCTTTTGAATTTGATGAGGATGTTGTGGTTGAAAAATTTGTAAGCAATATTAAAGAATATAACTTAGCAGGTTGTATGATAGGTGATAGGATGGAATTTTCTATCATTGAAGAGCCTAGAAAAAACGAAATTTTAGATTTTGAACAAAAATATTTAGGTTTTTCAGAAAGTTCTAAAGTGAGTGAAGCAAATATTAGTGAAGAATTAAAACAAAAACTAAAGGATAATTTTACTAGAATTTATAATCCTTTGTTTAAAGGAGCTTTGATTCGCTGTGATTTTTTTGTGATAGATGATGAGGTTTATTTAAATGAGATCAATCCAAATCCAGGATCATTGGCAAATTATTTATTTGAAGATTTTACTAATACAGTTGATAATTTAGCAAAAAATATAGAGCTAGAAAAGCAAATTAAGATTGATTATGCTTTTATTCACAGCATTAATGGGCAAAAAGGTAAATTATAATCATGGCTACTTTTAGCAAAGATGAAATTTATACTGCAACTGAAGTAGTAAGAAATTTCAGTACTATGCTTGAAAAAACAAAAAAAAGTGAAAATAGCAGGGTGGTGATAGTAAAAAATAATAAATTTGAAGCCGTGCTTTTAAGCTTTGAAGAGTATGAGCGTTTAAATGAAGCTGTAATGCTTTTAGAAAAGATTTATAAAGATAAAAAAGGCTAGAAATGGCAAAAACTAGAGTATATTCTAATGGATATTTTTATAATTTAAGTTATGAAATCATCAATCCAAAATGCGAAAAAACAATTCTTATTTTACACGGTTGGGGTGCTAATAAAGAGCTTATGAAACAAGCTTTTGAAAAGCCTTTGAATGATTTTAAGCAAATTTATTTAGATTTACCTGGTTTTGGAAATTCAAGCATAGACGCACCTATGGATTCTTATGCTTATGCAAAGGTTGTAGAAGATTTTTTAACTACGATAGAGCAAAAGGCAGATTATTTAATGGGGCATTCTTTTGGAGGAAAAGTTGCGACCATTATGTGTCAAAATGCTAATTTTCAAGGTTTGATTTTGCTTTCTAGTGCAGGCGTGGTTTTGCCAAAAAGCTTTAAAGTGAGGTTTAAAATAGCCTTGTTTAAAATTTTAAAAAATCTTCCTTATGGGGATTTTTGGAGGAAATTTTTTATTAGCAAAGACGCTCAAGGCATGAGTGAAGTGATGTATGAAACCTTTAAGAAGGTTGTTAATGAAAATTTAGAAAATGAATTTCAAAAGCTTAAAAACCCTATTTTGATTTTTTGGGGTAATGAAGATAAGGCTACGCCTTTAAAAAGTGGAGCGATTATCCATTCTTTGGCGCAAAAGGGAAATTTTTTTGCATTAGATGGGGATCATTTTTTCTTTTTAAAACATGCTGATTTTATAAATAAAAAAATACATGAGGAATTTTTAAAAAATGATTAGTATGATAGCTTTTTTAAGTTTGAATTTTTTACTTGGATTTTACCTGGTTTTAGCTTTGCAATGGTATTCTTATAAATTCTCACGCATAATTTTACATTTTGCTAAACCTTTGTGGCATTTATATTTTTTAATAATTCCTTATTTTGCTTTTGTATTTTCTTTGTATAGTGGAAATTTTTATTTATATTTTATAGTTTTTGCTTTGTCTTTGTTATATGGTGGATACTTGTATAAAAATTTAGATAAAAAGCTAGTTTTTACTGCTAGGATTAAGCGTTATTTTTTATTTTTATCGCTTTTTACTTTAGTATTTATGCCATTTTTTTGGATAGGTTTGGAAGCTTTAGTGGCTGCATTTTTATTAAGCTTTTTAGTAGAAAAAATAAACCAAAATACATTTATAAAAAAGGCAAATAAAAAAATTTGTGATAATCCAAATTTAAAAATTATTCTAATTACTGCAAGTTTTGGAAAAACAAGTATAAAAAATTTTTTATACGAACTTTTAAAAGATGAGTTTAAGTGTTATAAAACTCCAAGAAGTGTTAATACTTTTATGGGTATAGTAAAAGATATCAATGAAAATTTAGAAAATAATACTGAAATTTATATCGTAGAAGCTGGCGCAAGAGAGCAAAATGATATTTTAGAAATTGCAGAGTTTTTAAATCCTCAAATTTGCATAGTTGGTGAGATTGGTTTAGCGCATTTGGAGTATTTTAAAACTCAAGATAATATCCGCAGTGCTAAGTTACAAGCTTTAAAATCTAAGCGTTTGGAAAAATACTTTTTACACTCAAGCACTTTATATGAAAATGAATTTTATGATGATTGTTTAAGTGATGTTAGGGCAAGTTTAGAAGGTTTAGATTTTAAAGTAAGATTAGATGATAATATTTATGATTTTCATGCGAATTTATTGGGTGCTTTTAATGCTTATAATATTAGCGTGTGTATTTTACTTGCTCATTATTTAGGAATAAAAATAGAAAGTATTATAAAAAGTGTATCAAATTTAAAAGCAGTAGAGCATCGCTTGCAGGTGATTTCTAAAGAACCTAAATTTATCATAGATGATGGTTTTAATGGAAATTTTAAAGGTATGAGTCAAAGCTATGAGCTTTGCAAAAGTTATCAAGGAAGAAAAGTTTTGGTAACTCCTGGTATAGTTGAAGTTAATGAAGAAGAAAATATAAAATTATGTAAGATAATCAATGAATGTTTTGATTTTGTAATTATTACTTCAGAAGCTAATAGTGTGATTTTACAAAAACATATTACATTAGATTTTTATGTATTAAAAGAAAAATCTCAACTTGTGCAAACTTTATCAAAATTAACCCAAAATGGAGATTTGATTTTATTTTCTAATGATGCGCCAAGTTTCATGTAAAACCATTTAGCTTAAAAAGGCCAAATGGTTTCCATGAATTTTGTACCCCAAGGCTTACGCGTTGATTTATCTATATCACCTTCAGTTTTATAAAGAATTTTTGCATCAGCTATGTATTTACTATCTATCATATTATCTTGAGAAATATCATAAGGTCTTATAACCCCGCTTAGCTGAATGATTTGTTTTTCTCCATTGATTAAAAGCTCACGACTTCCTTCTATAAAATAATTTCCATTAGATAAAACTTTAATCACTCTAGCAGAAATAGTAGTTTGGAAATTTTCACTTCTAGTTTGGCTTCCTGTGCCTTGGTATTGTGAAGTGCTTGCTGTGGTATAGCCTATATTTGTATAATCATTGATAAAATCTCTAGCTTTGCTAAGTCCAGCACCAGTGGTTATTTGTCCTCCACCTAAATTAACATTATTATTTTTACTTGTAGCTTTAGAGCCTTGCGAGTTTTGTGTAGCATTTTCTCTAATGACTACAGTAACTAAATCATTTACATTCATTGCTTTTTTATCAGAAAATAAAGGATTATCTCCTTTACCAAACAGCGATCCAGGATTACTTTGGGTGTTATGATTTTGCTTTGGAGCTAATTCTTCTACATAAGTTGGAGGTTTCATGTTAATATGCGGATCGACTGTGGCGCTACAACCAAACATTACAAAAGGTAACAAGTAAAAATTAACATTTTTAAATTTCATAGCTTTATAACCTTATATTATTGTGATGAATTTTAAAATTATTATATTACAAAAAAACAATTATTTTGTTAAAAAAGAGGAAAAAATGAAATCCATGTTTTTATTAAATTGTGTTGATGAGAAATTTTTAACACAGTCTTTAGGAAAAGTTCAAGGTAAAATAGCTTTTTATTTTCCTGTTTTTTGTGAGAAAAATAAAGAAAAAATTGCTTTAATATGCTCAAAAAATAATACTAAACTAGAGTTTTTTAGTAGTTTTGAAAAAAATGATTATCAAAGCAAATTTACTCAAAATTCAAATGATTTTTTTAAAAAAATAATTCAAGATTATGAAAAATTAAAAAAAGAAAATGATTTTGTTATAGTGGTTGGAGTAGATGATTTTGGCTTGATGGGTGATTTGAGTTTAAATATAGCCTTAGCTAAAGAGCTAAATACTCCATTATATGCAAAAAGTCAAGATGAAAATCATACTATGTTAAATTTCTTACTAAGCCAAAAGCTTAGCGACTTTGTTTTATTAAAAGAAAATGAAGATTTTACTCAAGATTTATTACAAGAATATACCTATAAAACTCAGGCAAGATTTTCTTATGAGCTTTTTGAAAAAGCAAAAGCAGATAAAAAAATAGTGGTTTTACCTGAAAGTTTTGATGAAAGAGTATTAAAAGCTAGTGAGTTTTTAATGCAAAATGAGATTGTTGATTTGATTTTACTAGGCGATAGCAATGAAATTTGTGCTAAAGCTAATAGTTTAAGTATTAATATCGATGGTGTACGTATTATAAATCCTAAAAATTCTCAATATAATGAAGAATTTGAAGAGCTTTTGTATGAAGCTAGAAAAAGTAAAGGTATGAGTAAAGAAGAAGCTAAAAAGTTAGTGCAAGATAAAACATATTTTGCGACCTTGCTTGTACATACTCAAAAAGCGCATGCTATGGTAAGTGGAGCAAGTACAACTACTGCTGAAACTATTCGTCCTGCTTTGCAAATTATCAAAACAAAACCTGATGTGAGCTTAGTTTCTGGTATGTTTTTTATGTCTTTAGAAGATAAAGTTTTGGTTTTTGCTGATTGTGCTGTTATGCCAAATCCAACTCCTGAGCAACTTGCTGAAATTGCTTATGTGAGTGCAAATAGTGCTAAAGCTTTTGGACTTGATCCTAAAGTGGCTTTGCTTTCATATTCTAGTGGAGATAGTGGAAGCGGGGCTAGTGTAGATGTAATTAAAGAAGCTACTAAAATAGCTAAAGAAAAATATCCTCAACTTGAGCTAGAAGGTCCTATACAATTTGATGCAGCATATGATATGCTAACAGCAAAAAGTAAAATGCCAAATTCTAAAGTAGCAGGAAAGGCAAATGTATATGTATTTCCTGATTTGAATGCGGCAAATATTTGCTATAAAGCAGTGCAAAGAACAGCAAATTCTTTAGCTATTGGCCCAATTTTACAAGGTCTTAAAAAACCGATTAATGATTTAAGTAGAGGTTGTTTGGTAGAAGATATTGTTAATACTGTGATTTTAAGTGCTATTCAAGCGCAAGAATAAGGAGAAAAATGAAAATATTAGTTTTAAATTCAGGTTCATCTTCAATTAAATTTAAGCTTTTTGAAAAAGATGAAGCCCTAGCATCTGGTTTAGTGGAAAAAATAGGTGAGCAAAGCTCTAAAATAGAATTAAAAGATCTAAAAAATGGTCAAAAATACAAAAAAGAATTAGCGATTAAAGATCATGAGCAAGGTATTGAATTAGTAAATGAATTATTTGCTCAAAGTGGAATTTTACATGATTTAAATGAACTTGATGGATGCGGACATAGGATAGTTCATGGAGGCCCAAATTTAACCAAGCATTGTTTAGTGGATGATGAAATTTTAAAAGAAATTGATAGAGTTGCTCACATAGCACCTTTACATAATCCTGCACATTTAATAGGTATTAAAACTATGATAAAAGCCGCTCCAAAAGTTCCTAATGTGACAGTTTTTGACACAGCTTTTCATCAAAGTATGCCTGATTATGCTTATATGTATGCTTTACCTTATGAATTTTATGAAAAACACCAAGTAAGAAAATACGGCTTTCACGGTACATCACATTCTTATGTAAGCAAGCAAGCTGCACATATACTTGGTAAAGATATTAATGAATTTAATGCAATTAGCGCTCATCTTGGAAATGGTGCAAGTGTTTGTGCTATAGAAAATGGAAAATGCGTAGATACTTCTATGGGCTTTACACCGCTAGAAGGTTTGATCATGGGGACTAGATGTGGAGATATTGATCCTGCTGTATTGCCATTTTTAGCAAAAGAATTAAATTTAAACCCGTCTGATTTAGACACTATAATGAATAAAAAAAGTGGTGTTTATGGAATTTGTGGGTTTAATGATTTTAGAGATATTGAAGCTCAAATTGAACAAAATAACGAAAAAGCAAGACTTGCTCTTGATATGTTTTGTTATCGTTTGAGTAAATATATTGGCTCATATTTTGCGATTTTACCTAGAGTCGATGCGTTGATTTTTACAGCTGGTATAGGCGAAAATGATGATATTGTTAGAGCAAAAGTTTGTCAAAGACTAGCGCATTTAGGATTTGATATAGATTTAGATAAAAATGCACAGCTTAGAAATGGCGAGATTAGTAAAGAAGACTCTAAAATTAAAATTTTAATTGTTCCAACAGAAGAAGAATTAGAAATAGCTAAAATTACCACAGAACTTATTAAAAATAAATAAACCTTGAGTTTTAAAACTCAAGGTTTATTTTTAAAATGCAGGGACTACTGCACCTTGGTATTTTTCATTGATAAAATCTTTTACTTTTTGACTTTGTAAAGCCTTTACTAAAGCTTTGATTTTAGGATTGTCTTTATTATCTTGAGTGGTTACTAAGATATTTGCATAAGGACTTTCTTTACTTTCTATTAAAATAGAATCTTTTACAGGATTTAAATTTGCTGATAAAGCATAGTTTGAATTAATCACTGCAAAATCAACATCATCTAAAGCTCTTGGAAGTTGTGCTGCTTTTAATTCTTTAAATTTGATATTTTTTGGATTATCTTTAATATCAAGTGGAGTTTTTAATGCACTATTTTCAAAACTAACGAGCTTGGTACTAGCGATAATATCTAAAGCTCTGCTTTCATTTGTTGGATCATTTGGTACAGCTATGGTAGCATTTTGTGGAAGATCTTGGATGTTTTTATATTTTTTAGAATAAACTGCCATTGGTTCGATATGAACTTTTGCAACGCTAATTAATTTTGTGCCTTTATTGGCATTAAACTCATCCAAATAAGGCTGATGTTGGAAGAAATTTGCATCAAGTTCTTTGCTATCTGTGCTAAGATTTGGTAAAATATAGTCATTAAATTCTTTAATTTCCAATGTATAACCTTCTTTTTTTAATAAATCTTTAGTTTGTTCTAAAATTTCAGCGTGAGGAACAGGTGTCGCACCTACAGTAATAACTTCATTAGCAAATAAACTTGCACCTAAAATTGTGCTTGCGGCGAGCAATTTTAACAATTTCATTTTAACTCCTTTTTATAGTTTTTAATATGCTTGATTATATTGTAAAAATATTAATAAGATAGGAAAAGTTTTATTTTTGTTTGTTTTTGTATTCTTTGGCAAAATGTTTGAGTTCTTTTATAAAATCTACATAACCACCTTTGTGCCAATTTTTTTGAGCCTTAATAAGAGCTTGTCCGATTTTGTAAGAATAAGTATTTTGGTTTTTAATACCCTCGCTTTTATAATCATCATAGCTTGATAAAGGTGGAAGTTTAAGATAAGGTTTTGTTTTTAAATCTTTTTGATATTGCTTGGCAAGTTTTGTGTGTTTATAGTAAATCTTTAACAAAGTAAAAGGTAAAAAAGGAATTTTTTTCTTATTTTTAGTGCATTCTATAAAAGCATAGCCTAGTTTGTATGATAAATGATATCTTACTCTTGCTTTTGCTTGAGTATTAGTAGCTTTTATTCCATCTAAATATCTACTTCCTCCAAGTTTTAACCATTTTTTATAGTATTCTTGCCATTTAGGCCATGTTTGATTGCATAAAACATTGTTCCAAAAACGATTATTACTACCTTCTGCATGTGTTATAGAGGCTTTTTGTGATAAATTAGTTCTATAATCAATATTTCCATTATAAGTATCTTTTAAATCTTTTATTTTAAATTTGTGTTCTAGTGCTAGGAGTGTAAACAATCCTTGATCGTTTAAATTTTGAATGTTTTCATTTAAATGTTTATATATAAATTGATAGCATTTTAAAGGATTTGGTATAAGATCTGTAAAGACTAAAATTCCAGTTAAATACGTACGCTTTTGATGATACTCTTTTTTTGCAGGCAAGCTTTCAAGAAGCAAAGTTTTACCTAATCTTGCACCAAAATGATATTTTTTAGCTCTTAATTTGCTAAGTTCATCTATACTTTTTAAAAGTAAAACATCAAAATCAAGATAAATAATACTTTCGCATTCATCTAAAAACTTAAAAGCTTCAAATCTTGCAAAAGCCATATGCGTCCATCTCTTTAAGAAAAATAAATTATTAATATCATTTTGATTTTTACTAAGAGTGGCTAAAAAATCTTCTTGAGTAAAAGGAAGAAATTTAATTGTTTTATTTTTAACAATTTTTTGCATGATATTTTGATCATTCAAGCTAAAACCATCATGTAAAATGTAAAACACATCTACCTTCTCACCCATAACATCCATGATGTTAATGAGCAAGGTTCCTATGGTAAAGCTTGAATTTTTAGTCGCTGCTAGCAAAATACCAAGTTTATGTTTCATTGTTTATCTTTTGGTGATTTTATAAAGAATATTTCCTATAAATTGTATGATTTGAACCAAAACAATTAAAATCACAACGGTTTGAATCATAATATCAGTTCTAAAACGCTCATAACCATAGCGAATAGCTACATCGCCCAAACCACCACCACCAACAGTTCCTGCCATAGCGGAAAATCCTATTACGATGATTAAAATCAAAGTGATACCATTAATAATGCTTGGTAAAGCCTCGCTAAACATAACTTTAAAGATAATTTGTGCTTTGCTAGCTCCATAAGATCTTGCTGCTTCAATGATAGCAGGATCAATTTCTTTAAAAGCACTTTCAATCATTTTAGCTAAATAAGGCGCAATTCCTATAGTAAGTGGTACTATGGTAGCAGTTGTTCCTATACTAATACCAATGAGATATTTTGTAAAAGGGCTTAAAACTACAATGAGTACTAAAAATGGAAAGGATCTTAAAATATTGATAATAAAATCAAGCACACTGTAAATGCTTTTATTTTCCCATAAGCCACCTTTATCAGTAACAGTAAGCACAATTGCAGGGATAAGTGCGATTAAAAAGGCTAAAAAAGTGGCTGTAAAACTCATATAAAGAGTTTCTAATAATGCCGGATAAAGTATATTTTCAAAATTTTTTAAAATTGCTTCTAAATTCATTACACAAGCTCCCAAATAACGCCATTTTCTTGTAAATAATTTAAAACTCTTTCTTGATCTTTAGCTTCTATATTGATTACCAAATTTCCTAAAGCATTATTATTTAGCTTTTCTATTTTACCCCAAACTATATTAAAATCAATATTTAAACTTCTAGCCATATGAGTGATTATGCTTTGATTTGCTTTTTCTTTGCAAAAATATAAGCGCACATTGACTCCATTTTGTGGTAAAAAATCACTCTCCCCTAGAAATTCACGCATTTTTTCACTTGGCTTTAAGAATAAATCTTCAATTTTTCCTTGACCTATGATTTGTCCATGCTCTAATAATACAGCCTTTTGTGCTATTTGCTTTACTGCCTCCATTTCATGAGTTACTAATACTACGCTGATGTTAAATTCTTGATTGATTTTAGCAATAAGCTCTAAAATATTGTTTGTAGTATTTGGATCAAGTGCAGAAGTAGCTTCATCGCTTAGTAAAATTTTAGGATTTAAAGTAAGGGCTCTAGCTATGGCTACCCTTTGTTTTTGCCCACCACTTAGTTCATTTGGATAAGCTTTGCTTTTGGCTAAAAGCCCCACAAGATCTAAAAGCTCATTAACTCTTTTTTGAATTGTGCTTTTGTCAAAATTATGAATTTCTAAAGGCATAGCCACATTTTCAAATACACTTTTTCTACTCATAAGTGCAAAATGCTGAAAAATCATTCCTATATCTTTTCTAAATATTCTTAACTCTTTTTCTTTTAAGGTAGCTATTTCTTTACCAAAAACCTCTACGCTACCACTTTGATAATTTTCCAAACCATTAATACATCTTAGCAAAGTTGATTTTCCTGCCCCGCTGTGTCCAACAAGAGCATAAATTTCTCCTTCTTTAACTTCTAAAGAAACATCATTTATAACTAATTCTTTGCCATAATATTTTTTAAGATTTTGTATTTTTATCACTTATTAGCCTTCTAAATTAGAAATTTCATCATTGATTTTTTCAAGTTGAATTTTAATGCTTTCAAGTTGAGTTTTATTTTGCTCAACAACCGCAGCCGGTGCATTAGAAATAAATTTTTCATTTTTCATCATAGCATCTAGCTTGTTAAAATCTTTTTCAAGTTTTATTTTTTGACTATTAAGTCTATTTAAAACACCACTTAAATCAAGATCTTGAGTTGGTATAAATACTTCTAAATTCTCGCTTACATCTCTAATGGATTTTTCTAAATTTGTACTAATAAATTCGATGTTTTCACATTTTGCAAGTGTTGAGATGAAATTAGTGTAATTTTTTAACTCAGCCATTAAACTCTCATCGTTTAATTTTATACAAGCTTTTTGAATTTTTGCATTTGCAAGCTCTACTAGGGTTTTTGCACGACGTAAACTCACTATACTTTCTATAATGATATTAAATAATTTTTCTATTTTTTCATCTCTAGAATTAAATTTAGGATATCTTGAAATCATTATAGACTCATGAGTTTGGATAGAAGTTTTACTTAACTCATGGTATAAATACTCACTAATAAATGGCATAAAAGGATTTAAAAGCTTTAATGCTTCTTTAAAAATGCTTCCAAGCTCTTTTATGCTTGATTTTTCAGCCTTACTAAGCTCGATTCCCCAATCACAAAATTCATCCCAGAAAAATCTATACAAAGTATTTGCTGCATCATTAAAGCGGTAATTATCTAAATTTTCTCTTGTTTCTTTTACGCATACTTCAAAACGAGACAGCATGTATTTTGCCAAGTTGGTTTGAATTTTACTTTTATCTAAATCTTCAAATTTTTTTTCATTTAAAAGTAAAAATTTGCTTGCATTATAAAGCTTATTCGTAAAATTTCTAACTTGTATGAGTTTGTCATTGCTTAATTTTATATCTCTACCTTGGATAGCTAAAAGAGCAAGGGTAAAACGCAAGATATCAGCACTGTATTCATCCACGCTTTGCACAGGATCAATGACATTACCTAAAGACTTACTCATTTTTCTACCTTGCTCATCTTTAACCAAAGCATGTAAATATATATCTTTAAAAGGAAGCTCACCTAAAGCATTAGTACTTTGAAACATCATTCTAGCAACCCAGAAAAATAAAATATCAAAGCCGGTGATTAATAAAGAATTTGGATAGAAATCTTTTAAGTCATCTTCACGCCAAAGTGTGTTTTTACCCCAGTCTTTATTACCCCAACCTAAAGTACTCATAGCCCAAAGACCTGAAGAAAACCAAGTATCTAAAACATCAGGGTCTTGTTTGAAATTAGTGCTTTGGCATTTTGGACATTGACTTGGAGTTTCTTCGCTTGCCCATTCATGTGAGCATTTACAATAATACACAGGAATTTGATGACCCCACCAAAGTTGTCTTGAAATACACCAATCTTTTAAATCCCTCATCCAAGCATTAAAACTATTAATCCAATGTGCAGGGTAGAATTTGCTTCCACCAAGATTAACTTTTTCTATGCTTTCTTTTGCGATTTCATTTTTTACAAACCATTGTTTAGAAATGTAAGGTTCAACTACATTTTTACAACGATAACAATATCCTACTTGATTAGTATAATCTTCTATTTTTTCAACAAAACCTTTTTCTTGTAATTCTTTTATAATAACATCTCTTGCTTCTAATCTTTCTAAGCCTTTAAAATGCAAGCAATGTTCATTTAAAATACCTTTTTCATCAAAGATAGTAATAAATTCAAGTTGATGTCTTAAGCCTACTTCATAGTCATTATGATCATGTGCTGGGGTTACTTTCACAAAGCCTGTACCAAATTCCATATCTACATGCTCATCAGCAATAATAGGAATTTTTCTATCTATTAAAGGTAAAATGACATTTTTGCCTATTAAGTGTTTAAATCTTTCATCGTTTGGATTAACCATCACAGCGCTATCGCCAAAATAAGTTTCTGGCCTTGTGGTGGCTACTACGATGTATTCTTGAGAATTTTCTAAGAAATATTTTAAATAATATAATTTTCCTTTATTTTCTTTGTGTTCTACTTCTATATCACTTAATGCTCCATCATGAGTACACCAATTTACCATGTAATTTCCACGCACAATAAGCTTTTTGTCATAAAGATCTACAAAGGCTTTTTTTACTGCATTTACTAAACCTTCATCCATAGTAAAGCGCAAACGACTCCAAGCAGGAGTGATACCTAAAATTCGCATTTGCTTAACTATGGTACCACCGCTTTGTTCTTTCCACTCCCATACTTTTTTTATAAATTCCTCTCTACCAAGTTCTTCTTTTTTAATACCTTGAGCTAAAAGTTGTTTTTCTACAACATTTTGTGTTGCAATCCCTGCATGATCAAGCCCTGGTTGATAAAGAGTTTTATAACCATCCATTCTTTTATAACGCGTTGTGATATCTTGTAAAGTACAAGTTAGAGCATGACCTATGTGTAAAACGCCTGTTACATTAGGTGGAGGCATCATAATGCAAAAGTTTTTACCTTTTTCTTGAATTTTTTCATTACCATTGATTTCAAAATATCCGCGTTCTTCGCAAATTTTATAATATTCTTTTTCTAGTGATTTATCATACATAATTGCTACCTTGAGAATGAAAATAAATTGTTATGTTAGCTTAAAATTGTTAAAGAAGTTTTGAAATTTAGAAATTAGTTATAAAAAACTAATTTCTACTTTACGATTATTTTGTCTTTGAGAATCAGACTTATCTTTAGTAGGGTAGGTATCTTTTCCCAAAGATTCTATTTCTATAACCTCAGTAAAACTAAAGAAATGTTTGGCCACATTCATTGCTCTATTTAACCCTATCATATAGTTTGCAAAAGTGCTACCTCTATCGTCTGCATAACCTTGAATTTTAACTCTTTTGAGTATATCTTCTCTTGCTAGATTTTGATTGATTTTTTCAAGTAAATTTTCATTGCTATATTCGCTATACCCATTTCTTTCAAATAAAAATTTCAAATCAGAAATTTTAACATCTACATAATTGTATTTTTTCTTATTTTTAGCAAAAACAATATCTTTATTATATATGCTTAATTTCATATTATCATTTGATAACATATCGATAAAAATAGTTAAATTATAATCTTGGGAATTAACTTTAACAGGATTAATCATTTCTTTTAACATATCAATTCTATAATCACTTAAGCTTTTTCCATCTAATACATAAACTTTAACAAAATCATCACTCAAACTTGGCTCATATCTGCTAGTTTTGCCTTTTGCAATGTATTCTTGCATGGTATTTTTATATTTTGTTGTTTTTTCTTTTTTTATGCTTGTTTGTTTGTTGTTTTCAACGAGAACTTTGTGTTCTTCTTGGGTTGCTTTAGGTGTAATAGTTTCATTTTTAGAAACTTCAGCTATATTTGTTTGGGTTGTTGGTGCAACTTCTTGAGTGCTTGTATTTTCATCTATGATAGGATTATTTTGTACTGGAGTTTCTTCTTTTAAAGGCTCTTGAACTGTTTGTTGTGATTGATAAGTATTATCACTTATATTATTTCTTTCTTGGTTGTATTGAGTACTTGGCGGAGTGTAGCTTTGATAAGAACTACTTTTTTTATAATCATATACATAAGTATTTGAATCATCTTCAAAATACCACATATAAAAACCAATACTAGCGCCTATTAGCACCACAAAAGCTATACTAAAAGCAATAATACTTTTCATTTTTTATCCTTTGTGAAGTCCTTAAAAGGACTTTTGATTATTTATAATTTTTAATAGAATTTTCTAAAATTTCACTTGCTTTTTCAATGTCTGCAAATTCTTTTACTTTTACCCATTTGTTTGGTTCAAGCATTTTATATGTTTCAAAGAAATTTTTGATTTTATCTAAGCTCGCTTTTGGTAAATCATCTAAACTTTTAATATTATCATATCTTGGGTCAATTTTGCTTACAGGAACAGCTAGTAATTTTTCATCCATACCGCTTTCATCTTCCATTAATAATACCCCTATTAAACGACAAGGAATCACAGCTCCTGCTTGGATAGGGTATTCATTTAAAACCAAAACATCAATAGGATCGCCATCATCTGCAAGAGTATTTGGTATAAAACCATAGTTTGCTGGATAAAACATAGCTGAATACATCACACGATCAACCATGATGGCTCCGCTTTCTTTATCAAGCTCGTATTTGATGTTTGATCCATAAGGAATTTCAATAACTGCATTAAGTTTGTTTGGTACTTCTCCAACTTTGATTTTGCTAATATCCATTTTTTATCCTTTATTTTAATAAATCATTGATTAAATTTTTCATATCAGCTACGATAGCTTCAATACTTCTTTCACCATTGATTACATGGTGGATATTTTCTTTGGTATAAAAATTTGTTATTTCTTCTAAAGGCTCTAAATAAACTTTCATTCTATTATTGAAAACTTCTTCGTTATCATCAGCACCTCTAGCACGTCCTAAAACTCTTTCTCTAGCAACTTCTTCACTAACTTTAACTTCTATAACACCTTTTAAATTTACTTCATTTTGATTTTTTAATACCTTATCAAACTCAAGCATTTGTTCAATACTTCTTGGATAACCATCGATAAGTATCGTGTTGGTTGGTGCATTTTTTAAAGCAGTGATGATGGTATTTACAACTACATCTAGTGGAACTAAATTTCCTTTAGAAATAAAACTATCAATAGTCTTTCCAAGTTCGCTTCCACTAGCCACTTCTGCTCTTAGTAAATCACCTGTAGAATAATGAGTAATATTTGCATCATTTGTAGCTATAATGCTTGCATCAGTTGTTTTGCCACTACCTGGTGCGCCTATGATTAAAAATAATTGTTTCATTTAGTATTCTCCCTTAATCTTATACCTAATTCTCTCATTTGTTCATTACTTACTTCGCTTGGAGCTTGAGTCATAAGACATTGTGCTCTTTGTGTTTTAGGAAATGCTATAACTTCTCTAATGCTTGAAGATTTTGTTAAAAGCATGATAAGTCTATCAAGGCCTATTGCTATACCACCATGTGGTGGTGCTCCAAAGCTTAATGCATCAAGTAAGAAGCCAAATTTCTTTCTTTGTTCTTCTTCATTAATATTTAAAAGTTTAAAGACTTTTTGTTGGATAGGGCTTTTATGAATTCTTATACTACCACCACCTAATTCTACACCATTTAACACCACATCATGTGCAATAGAATTAATCTCTTCTAAATCTTGCTCATCAATATTTTTTGGCATAGTAAATGGATGGTGCATTGCAGAATAGCTTCCATCATCATTTTGTTCAAACATAGGAAAATCAATAACCCATAAAAATTCTAACTTATCCTCATCAATAATTTTCATTTCATCAGCAAGGAATAATCTAAATCTACCCATGTAATCAAGCACGGTTTTCTTAGCTCCTGCGCCAAAAAATACTACATCTCCAACTTCTAATTCGCATCTTTGAATTAAAGTATTCAAATCCTCTTCACTAAAGAATTTGCAAAGTGGACCCTTAGGACCATCTTCTTTCATTTGTATGAATGCAAGTCCTGCCGCTCCAAATTTGCGCACAAATTCTTCAAATCTTTGCATTTGACGTTTAGAAAAAATCGTATCACCTTTTGGAGCTCTTAAAGCTTTAATGCGATTTTTCTTTGTATCTTTTGCAATATTTGCAAAAATTTCGTTATTTGATTTTGCAAAAATATCAATTACATCAATAAATTTCATATCAAATCTTAAATCAGGCTTATCAGAACCATAATTTTCCATAGCTTCTTTGTAACTCATTTGTCTAAAAGGTATGCTAATTTCTTTTCCGCAAGCTTTGAAAATATCTTTGAGTAAATTTTCTGCCATAGCTATGATATCTTTTTGCTCACAAAAACTCATTTCTATATCTATTTGAGTAAATTCAGGTTGGCGATCTGCTCTTAAATCCTCATCTCTAAAGCATTTTGCAATTTGAAAATATCTATCAAATCCTGAACACATTAAAAGTTGTTTGAAAAGTTGAGGACTTTGAGGTAGGGCATAAAATTCGCCTTGATGTACGCGTGATGGTACCAAATAATCTCTTGCGCCTTCTGGAGTTGCTTTAGTTAAAATAGGAGTTTCAACCTCTAAAAATCCCATTTTTGCTAAAGAATTTCTTGTTGCTATACAAGCAGTTGATCTTAGAGCAAAATTATCATAAAGTTTTTTACTTCTTAAATCTAAAAATCTATATTTTAATCTTAATTCTTCATTCACGCTTTCATCGCCTATAGCAAAAGGTATTACAGCGCTTTCATTTTCAATAGTAAGTTTGCTTATAACAACTTCTATTTCCCCGGTTTTTAATTTTGGATTTACAAGTCCTTCACCGCGTGGGCGAATTTTTCCTTGTGCTATTAAAACATATTCATTTCTTACTGATGAAGCTATATTGTGTGCTTCTTGATTATCTGCAGGATCGCATACTAACTGTATAAGTCCGCTACGATCTCTAAGATCGATAAAAATTACACCTCCATGATCACGGTAAGAATTTACCCAACCACATAATGTTACTTCCGCGCCAACATTTTGTATGTTAAGCTCTGTATTGTAATGAGTTCTCAAAATTTTTCCTTAGCTTAATTTTGTTCAATTTTGTTATTATAGTATTTTATTCTTTTGCTTAGCTAAGTTTTGTTATAATTTTTTTATGAAAAAAAATATAAATATAGAGAAAATTCAAAAAATAGGCTTATTTTGTAGGTTAAATACAAATTTAAATGAGCAAATTGCTTTTTTAAAAACAATTTTTTTGCAAAAAAATATAGAGCTTGTATTATTAGAACAAGAAAAAATTAATTTAAAAGATTTACAAAAATTAGATTTTTTGATTTCTTTAGGTGGGGATGGTACGCTTTTGTCTTTATGTAGGCAAGCTTATCAGGCTAAAAAGCCTATTTTGGGGATAAATGCAGGAAATTTAGGTTTTTTAACAGCCCTTTCTTTTAATGAGATAGAAAGTTTTTTTGAAGATTTTTTTAAAAGTGATTTTAAAATAGAAAAAGCCAAAATGCTTCAAATTACCTTGTATAAAAAAAATAAAATCATTAAAAAATTTGCTTTTAATGACGCAGTTTTTTCGCGTGATAATGCTTTAATGGCAAATGTGGAAGTTTTTTTTGAAAATAAACTTTTTAATGCTTATTATGGAGATGGTTTAATCATAGCTAGTTCAAGTGGTTCAACTGCTTATAATATTAGCGCAGGTGGGCCTATAGTTCATCCTTGGAGTGAAATTTTTGTTTTAACTCCAGTTTGTTCTCATTCTTTAACCCAAAGGCCTATAGTTTTACCTTATGGCTTTGAGCTTGAATTAAAAGTTGAGCATTGTTTGTTGTATTTAGATGGGCAAGAAGTGATTGATCCTAAAGAATATGATAGAATTCTTATAGGACTTAGTAAAAAAGAACTTAGTTTTATACATAAAAAAGATAGAGATTATTTCCAAGTTTTAAAAGAAAAGTTAAATTGGGGTAAGTGATGATAGAGAGTATTTTAATTAAAGAAAATTTAGGTTTTAAACAAGCAAAATTAGACTTAGAAGCGGGACTTACTGTCTTTACTGGCTTAAGTGGTGCTGGAAAATCGGTGCTTTTTAAGGCTATTTTGGCAGCTTTTGCTCTAAGTGAGAGTGAAGCCAAAATGGTAGAAATTTTGTTAAATGATGAACTTGAATTAGATGAGTTTGGTATCGAAAATGAAGAATTAAATGTATTTAAACTTTTAAAAGATAAAAGCTCGCGTTATTTTATCAATAATCAACTTATTTCAAAAAAGAATTTAGCCTTGCTTTCTAAGAAATTTGTAAAATATCTTTCAGCTAAGGAAAATAATGAGTTCTCAAATGAAAGATTTTTAAACTTACTTGATTTTATGCAATCAAAAGAGGATAAGAAATTTCAAGATTTTTTAAATGAATATAAAAATATTTATAAAGAATATATGGAAAATAAAACTAAATTAGAAAAAATTCAAGAAGAAGAAAAAAAAGTAGAAGAATTAAAAGAATTTACGAGCTTTGAAATACAAAAAATTCAAAGTATTAACCCAAAAATTGGCGAATTTGATGAGTTGATGAGTTTAAAAAAAAGACTTTCTAAAAAAGACAAAATTGACGCTGCTTGGAATAGGGCAAGCAGAATTTTTGAATTAGAATCAGCAGTGATTGAAGCTTTGCAAATTAGTGATGTTGATAGTTCATTTTTTTCAGAGTGTTTAAATGAATTAAGGGCAGTGTGGGAAAATCAAAGCTTTGATGATTTTGATTTTGATATAGAAGAAGTGCTTGATAGGATAGAAAAACTTTCTTCTTTGATTTCAAAATACGGAAGTATAGAAGAAGCTTTAGAAGCTTTAGAGAAGAAAAAAGCAGAATTAGCTCATTATGAAAATTTAAGTTTTGAAAAAAAAGAATTAGAAGAAAAAGTGCAAAATGCCAAAATGCTTTTAGATGAGAAAAGTCAAAAATTAAGTACTTTGCGTAAAAAAAGATTAAAAGAGCTTGAAAAATTACTGAATTTTTATCTTGAAAAACTTTATATGAAAGAAGTTGAATTAGAGCTTAAAGATTGTGCTTTAAGTATTTTAGGTAAAGATGAAGTGAGTTTAAATATCAATGAAGCTAGTTTAAAAAATTTAAGTTCAGGTGAGATAAACCGTCTAAGACTTTCTTTTATTGCAACAGAATGCAATGTTACTAATAAAGCTAGTGGTATAATATTTTTAGATGAAATTGATGCAAATTTAAGTGGTAAAGAAGCAATGAGTATAGCTGAAGTTTTAAAAGAGCTTGCTAAGTTTTATCAAATTTTTGCAATTTCACATTTACCACAGCTTTCATCAAAAGCAAGCAATCATTTTTTAGTAGAAAAAATAGGAAATGAAAGTAGGGTAAGAAAAATAGAAAAAGAAGAAAGAGTAAGAGAGCTTGCTAGAATGGTAAGTGGGGAAAATATTACCCAAGAAGCTTTAGAATTTACTAGAACTTTACTTTAAAAATAAAAAGTAAATTTTCTATATGGTATAATAATAGTTTTAAATTACAAAGAGAGTTGGCTATGGAAGAAAAAATTTTAATTATTGATGATAATAAAATGCTTACAAAGCTTTTGGCAAAAAAAGTAGAAAATACTTTAGGTTTAAAAGTAGATGTTGCTTTTGATATGAATAGTGCTAAAGAATTAGTGAAAAATAATTATTTTATGGCTTTTGTAGATCTTTGTTTGCCAGATGCTCCTAATGGAGAAGTGGTGGATGTAATTTTAGAAAAAAATATTCCTGCTATAGTGCTTACAGGAAGTAGTGATGGTCAAACGCGTAAGAAATTTATGGAAAAAGATATTATAGGTTATATACAAAAAGATAGTGAAAGCTGTATTGATGAAATGTTAAACTCTATTAGAATGCTTCAAAAAAATAATAAAACTAAAATTATTCTAGCAATCGCAAATGTAACTTTACGTGCAGAAATGAAAAAAAATCTTAATAATCAACTTTTTAATGTCTTAGCAGCAGCACATGGAGAAGAAGCGCTAAATTATCTAAGTGATAATCCTGATACAAAATTAGTAATTTGTGATGCAACTATGCCTGTAATTAATGGGGAAGATTTGCTTGTAGAAATTCGCTCAAAATACTCTAAAATAGAGCTTGGTGTGATTATGGTTGGAGATAAAGATGATGCGCTAGAGGCAAGAGCTTTTAGAAAGGGTGTAAATGATTATGTGATTAGACCTTTCCAAAAAGAATCACTTAATTGTAGAGTGAATAATTGCTTAGATTATATGCAAAAATGTGTTTTACTTGATGAGTATAGTTTGGGTAAAGATTTGCTAACAGGACTTGATGATTATGCAAATTTTGAAAAAAGATTTTTAGATTATTTAGAAGATATGCAAGAAAATGAAGAAATGGCTTTGGCATTAATTGATATAGACAATCTTGCAACAATTAATTATGAGTTAAGTTATGATTGTGGCGATGGAGTAATAAAACACACAGCTAAAAAAATCAAAGATCAAATTCGCGGTATGGACTTAGCAACCAGAATTGAAGATGGTAAATTTTACGTACTTTTAAAAAATACAGATAATAAAGAAGCGTTGAAAGCTTTTTCAAATATAAGAGTAAATATTGCTAAAGAAAGTGTTTTAATAGCTTTAGATGAGGTTGATTATAGTGTTTCTGTGGGAGTTGCTTTTGGAGTTAAAACAAGTCAAATGCAAGATTTACTTAATAATGCTCAAAAAGCACTAGATTTAGCTAAGTCTAATGGTAAAAATAGGGTAGAGGTATGTTTTTAGATTGTGATTTTAGTGAAAAAATCATAGATACGCATTGTCATCTAGATAGCCAAGTTTATTTTGGATATTTAGATGAAATGTTAAGCCATGCCTTTGCTAATGGAGTAGATAAAATCATCATACCTGGTGCGGATATAAAAGATTTGCCAAGAGCAAGAGAAATTGCACATGATTATGAAAATGTGTATTTTTCTTGTGGGGTGCATCCTTATGATATAGATGATTTTGATTTAGATATTTTAAAAGAATTTATAAATGATAAAAAATGCGTTGCAGTGGGCGAGTGTGGGCTTGATTATTATCGCTTAAGGGCTGATGAGGATGAAATAAAAGCAAAGCAAAAAGAAGTTTTTATAGCTCAAATTCAACTAGCTATTGAATACAAAAAGCCTTTGATTGTGCATGTGCGTGAGGCTAATGAAGATAGTTTTAATATTTTAAAAACATATGCAAAAGATTTGCAAGGTGGTGTTTTGCATTGTTTTAATGCTAGTGAGCTTTTACTTCAGCTAGCAGATGATGGTTTTTATTTTGGTATAGGTGGGGTTTTAACTTTTAAAAATGCAAAAAAACTAGTAGAAGTTTTACCTAAAATTCCAAAAGATAAGCTTGTTTTAGAAACAGATGGACCTTATTTAACCCCAGAACCACATCGTGGCAAGGTAAATGATCCTATTTTGACGCATTTTGTAGCTCAAAAAATGGCTGAGTTTTTAAATTTATCTAAAAATGAAATAATAAAACTTACTAATTTTAACGCTAATCGTTTGTTTTTCCAAGGTTTATAATGAAAAAAAGCTTTTTGTTTTTTATTTTAGTATTATTATGTTTAAATGCTAAGGCCTTGCAATTTACTCCAGAGCATTACACGCAACAAGCACAAATCTTAAGAAATTTAGATATAGAAGCAAGTTATCTTAGTGATATGATTTTTTTAGAATTTAAAGAATCTTCTATGGATATGCATTCTAAAACTTTAGTAGATACGATGAGGGAATTTTATAAAATCACTCCGATTATCCGCAAAATATTAGAAAAAGAAAATATTCCTCAAGAATTTTTATACTTAGCGATTGTAGAATCTGGTTTAAAAATTCATAGTATTTCAAGAACTAAAGCAGTAGGTGTTTGGCAATTTATGAAACCAACGGCACAAACTTTGGGTTTAAGGATAGATCCTTATGTAGATGAGAGAAAAGATTTAGTAAAATCAACTTATGCAGCTATTACTTATTTAAAACAATTAAAAGAGCAGTTTGGAAAATGGTACTTGGCTATTTTAGCTTATAATTGTGGTGATGGTAAATTACGTCAAGCTATAAAAAAAGCAAAAAGTGATGATTTAAGGGTTTTGCTTGATCCTGATAAAAAATACTTACCATTAGAAACTAGAATTTTTATTAGAAAAATTCTTACTATGGCATTTTTGGCTAATAATAATGATTTTTTAATTTCACAAGATAGCGCCTTGCTTAATTACGCCCTATCAAGTGAAGTTAAAAAAATCTCAGTTCCCCCAAGTGTTTCTTTAAGAGAGCTTGCTAAAGTAGCTAAAATGTCTTATAATGAATTTAAACGTTATAATCCACATTTTAATTATGACTTTACTCCACCTGATAAAAAAGATTATTACATGTATATTCCTTTAAGTAAAAGCGTGGCGGTAGAAAAGGCATTAGAGAATGTAAAATTAGCTAAGGTGGATACAACTATTCCACATACAAAAATTTATATAGTAAAAGAGGGTGATAGTCTTTATACTATTGCAAGAAAACACAAAATAAGTGTTGAAAGCATTAAAGAATATAATAAAATCAAAGGAAATTTAATCAATATCAATCAAAAACTTGTGTTAAAAATTAAGGAGAATAATAATGCAAAAATCAAAACAACTCAAAAAATATCAAAAAACTCTCATACAAAAGTCGTTAGTCGTTAGTTGTGTAGGCGTTTTATTTAGTGCTTGTAGTATGGTACCCATTAGCACGCCTACTGTGTATTACCCAGAAAGAGATTTTAAAAGTATAAAGCATAATAATACAAGCTTAAAAGGCACTATGAAACCTTACACTATTAATGGTAAAACTTATTATCCAACAGTAGTAGAAGTAGGTGAGACTGCTGATGGTATAGCTAGTTGGTATGGACCAGGTTTTCATGGTAAAAAAACTTCTAATGGTGAAACTTATGATCAACACGCATATACCGCAGCTCATAAAACTTTACCTATGAATACCATAGTAAAAGTAACTAATTTAAAAAATCATCGTCAAACTACTGTTAGGATTAACGATAGGGGACCTTTTGTAGCAGGTAGGATTATAGATTTATCTAATATGGCTGCAAGAGATATAGATATGATTCAAGCAGGAACAGCTCCTGTAAGACTTGAAGTGATTGGCTTTGGAACAAGTGCAAGTTCGGGTTCGGTGCATACTAATTCTAATTTAGGCAGCAGTGGAGAGATTGCTGATAGTGGTCATATTTTCCAAGGTGGATCTTTTATGGTGCAAATTGGAGCATTTAGAAATAAAAGTGGTGCAGAGCTAATAGCAAGTAGATATAAAAATTATAATTCTTACACTTCAACTATACAAACAAGTGCTAAAGATGGCTTACATAGAGTATTTTTAAAAGGTTTTAGAAGTGAGCAAGAAGCAAGAGATTTTGTTGATAGCGGATCTTTCCCAGGTGCGTTTATAGTAAGAGAGTAAAATCATGATAGAACTTATTTTTTTAGATGTAGATGGTTGTCTAACAGATGGTAAAATCATCTACACACAAAATTATGGTGAGATTAAAGAATTTAATGTAAAAGATGGCGCAGCAATTGAAGCTTGGCAAAAGCTTGGCAAAAAAGTTGCTATCATTACAGGTAGAACTAGTGAGTGTGTGTATTTTAGAGCTAGGGATTTAAAAATTGATTTAGTCTATCAAGGTATTAGTGATAAACTAGCTTGTGCTAAAGAAATTTTAGAAAAATTAAATTTGGATTTTTCTCAATGTGCTGCTATTGGGGATTATTATAATGATATGAGCTTGCTTGAAGCAGTTGGATATAGCTTTAAGCCAAAAGATGCACACAAGGCTTTAAAAACTGATAAAGTTTTAAATAGAAAAGGTGGTAATGGAGCAGTGAGTGAGATGATAGAAATTTTAATTGAACATAATAATATGCAAGCTCAATGGGATAAACTTTGGCGATAAAAATTTTTGCTATATTAATGAGTTTATTCGCCTTTGTTATGGTGATTTTAAGTACCCAAGATCCTTATTTATTTGCCATAAAACCACAAAAGGTAGATGTGGCAAATATGCAAGCTTTTGATGTGCTTGATTATGAGTTAAATGCTAGTGTAATTAAGGCTACATATCAGGCAAGTCGATGGGTAAAATACCAAGATAAAGATATTTTTGATGATTTTAAAGTGCAAGCGCTTGATTATAATTTAAGTTCAGATTTATTAGTAAGAAATGAAGAAAAA
Source organism: Campylobacter sp. IFREMER_LSEM_CL2151 (assembly GCF_025771725.1). Lineage (NCBI taxonomy): Bacteria > Pseudomonadati > Campylobacterota > Epsilonproteobacteria > Campylobacterales > Campylobacteraceae > Campylobacter > Campylobacter sp. IFREMER_LSEM_CL2151. The sequence continues at coordinate 148,079 of NZ_JAKMQT010000003.1, forward strand.
TCCATTTTAGAAGGTAATGTAAGTTATTTTGATCATAATCAAACTTCTATTTTTACCCAAAAAGCAACTTATGATATGAAAAATAAAATTTTATTTTCTAATGATAATTTTAAAGCATATATAGGTTTAAATGAGGTTTTTGGGGATAATTTTTTATATGATGTGAATCAAAAAGAATTAAAAATTCAAGGAATAAAAGCATGGTTTTTAGAGCAATAATTTTTTTGTGTTTGTTAAATTTATTTGCATTTAGTGCGCAAAAAATAGAAGTTTATGCTAAAGATTTTTATTTAGATGAAAAAAACGAAACAAGTGTATTAACCGGTGATGTGGAAGTTAAAAAAGGCAAAGATATTTTAAATTCGCAAAAATTAGTTATTTATATGAAAAATAAACAACCCATTAAATATATAGCTACTAAAGACGCTAAATTTAAAATCATAATGAAAGATAAAACTTATCATGGAAGTGGTGATGAGTTTATTTATAATGTAGCTAAGGATACATATGAGATTAATGGCAATGCAAAAATTACAGAAATGCAAACAAAAAAAGAACTCATAGGGGATAAAATCATAGTAGATAGAAAAAATATGACTTATAGAGTAGTGAGTAAAGATAAAAAACCTGTGAAATTTGTATTTGAAGTAAAAGAATGATACTAAATGCTAAATTTTTAATTTCTGCTTCCAAAATAGACGAAGCCCCACAACCTATATACACTGAAATCGCTTTTTTAGGGCGCTCTAATGTGGGTAAAAGTTCTTTGATTAATACTCTTTGTAAGAATAAAAATTTAGCAAAAAGCTCTTCAACTCCGGGCAAAACCCAACTTATTAATTTTTTTGAAGTTGATTGTAAAAAAGATGAAGATAAATTCAAATTAATGTTTATTGATTTACCTGGTTTTGGTTATGCGAAAGTGAGTAAAAAAACTAAGGCTATTTGGAATAAAAATTTAGATGAGTTTTTAAAAGAGCGCAGTTCTATCAAACTTTTTATCCATCTAATAGATTCAAGGCATGATAATTTAGATATTGATACAAATTTGGATTTATATTTAGATTCTTTTATTCGAGCTGATCAAAAAAAAATAACAGTTTTTACAAAAGCAGATAAGCTCAATCAAAGCCAAAAAGCAAAAATTTTAAATGCAAATAAAAATGCCATTTTGGTGTCAAATTTGAAAAAAAGTGGTATTGATAAATTAGAACAAAAAATCATTTTAGAGAGCTTGGGTTTTAATGAGGAGTAGAAATTTAGTAAAAAATAGATTTGATTTTTCTTATTTATTTTTTTATCTATCTTTGATTTTTTATCAAGTACTAAGCTCTGTGTATTACTGGATGCCTCCTTTGTTTGGGGTATTTTTTTGTTATATGATAGTGCTTTTAAAAGAAAAAGAAAGAACCCTTAATAAGCTTGATTTTAGATGGTATTTTTCTTTGTTTTATCTTTTATTAATTGATGTTATTCATGGATTTTATCTTTTTAGTTCTTGGATAGCTTTTTTTATTTTTTATCATTTTTTTGTGGATTGGTTTAAAAGTAAATTAAAACTAGGGCATTATTTGCTCGTTATATTCACTTTTTGTGCTTATATTTTCATCTATCTTTTTGATGTGTTTTTAGCATATTTAGATAATAATGAAATTTTAAAATTTGGTATTGAATATTTATGGTTTTTTGCTGTTGAAGCTTTGATTTCTTTTGTTATTTTTAAAGGAAAAATCTGATTATGCGTATGCGCTTAGTGATGGGCTTTATAGCTTGTTTTTTTATGCTTTTGCTTGCTAGAGTGTATTATATAAGTATAAAATCTAATGTTTATTATGAAGAAATAGCCAAGCAAAATGCCATTAAAACGCAGTTTTTAGCACCCGTAAGAGGGCAAATTTTAGATGTTAAAGGTAGACCCTTAGCGGTAAATAAATTAGGTTTTTCAATCTCTATAAAGCCATATTTGCATATAAAAAAGAAAAACAGAAATCTTTTAGAGCAAGAATTACAAGCCATAGTAGATGCTTTTCCTGATTTAAATATAACTAAATTAAAACGAAATTATATAAAAGCGGATTCTTATTATAATCAAGATTATATAGAAGTGGTGCCATTTATAGAATATGATGCCATGATTAAGCATTTTACTAAGCTTAATTTGCGCGAAAATATGCAAGTTAAATCTACTACTCAAAGATTTTATCCTTATGATGCTTTGGCTAGTCATGTTATAGGTTATGTTGGAAAAGCAAATTTAAATGATATGAATGAAAATGAAATTGCAAGATTAACTAGCTATGTAGGGCGTAGTGGTATAGAGCGTTCTTATAATGAAATTTTACAAGGCCAAAAGGGCGAAAAGGTTAGTAAGGTAAATGCATTAAATAAAGAAATAGAAGAGCTTTCTTACAAAAAACCTACTTCAAGTAATATCACTTTAAGTATAGATCTTGACTTGCAAGAATACTTAGCTAGTATTTTTGAAAATTTAGCAGGTGCGGCTATAATAATGGATGTAAAAAGCGGGGCTATTTTAGCAGCGGGTAGTTTTCCTGAGTATAATCTTAATCCTTTTGTTACGGGTATTAGCCAAGAAGAATGGGATAAACTTTCTAATGATTTAAACCATCCTTTTACTAATAAACTTATTAATGGTCTTTATCCTCCGGGTTCAGTTGTGAAAATGGGTACAGCTTTAGCTTTTTTAGATAGTGGTAAAGTAAATGAAAATCATAAATATTTGTGTGATTCTAACTTTGAGCTTGGTGGTAGAAAATTTAGATGTTGGAAAGCTACAGGTCATGGTTATGTAAATATGAATGATGCTATTAGAGAAAGCTGTGATGTGTATTTTTATAAAGGCGCTTTAGAAGTTGGTATTGACACTATTAGTTCTGTTTTTGAAAGAATAGGTTTTGGTACAAAAACAGGAGTTGATTTACCTAATGAATTTATAGGAACAGTACCTAATAGAATTTGGAAAAAAGAAAAATACAACCAACCATGGTATCAAGGCGAGACTTTAAATACAAGCATAGGACAAGGTGATTTTCTTGCTACTCCTATGCAAGTGGCTAAATTTACAGCTATGATTGCTACGGCTAAAAATATCACACCACATTTTTTACATAGCGTTGATGATAATGTTACTAAGATAAATTTTGACAATAATGAAAGTGTTTTTACGACTTTTGAATTATCAAAACTCCCACTTTTAAGGCGTGCTATGTATGAAGTTGCTAATGAAGACGGTGGAACTACGGCAAGATTTTTAAGAAATTCGCCTATCACTATAGCAGCTAAAACAGGAACAGCGCAGGTAGTTGGAATTTCTCAAAGTGAAAAAAAGCGTATTAAAGAAGAGGATTTAGAGTATTTTTTAAGATCTCATGCTTGGATTACTTCTTATGCACCTTATGAAAAACCACAATATGTAGTAGTGGTTTTAATCGAACATGGGAAAAGTGGTAGTAGCACAGGGGGACCTATACTGGCTAAAATTTATCAAAAACTTATAGATTTGGGTTATATTGATAAAAAATATATCAAGAAAAAGACTAAATAATTAGCATTCCATCGCCATATGAGTAAAAACGATAGTTATTTTCTATGGCTTCATGGTAAAGCTCTAAGGTTTTTTCTCTACCTATAAATGCTGCTACAAGCATAATTAAAGTTGATTTTGGTAAGTGAAAATTAGTAAGTAAATAATCAAGTCTTTGTGGGGTATTTTGTGGGTGTAAAAACAAATCACAAAAACCTTCTTTTATTTTTTTTCTATGATAATATTCTATACAACGAGTAACAGTGGTACCAACGCCTAGTATTTTCTTAGAAGAATCAATCAAAGCACAAGTTTCATCATCAATATGAAAAAATTCTGAATGCATTTTATGATCACGTATATCTTCACATTCTACACCTTTAAAAGTTCCTGCGCCAACGTGTAGTGTAATAGTATGGATATTATGATTTTTTTTAAGTTCATTAATCATTGCTTCATCAAAGTGTAAGCTTGCAGTAGGTGCGGCAACTGCGCCTTGATTTTTGGCAAAAATACTTTGATAGTTAATGCTATCTTGTGCCTCATCTGCTCTTTTTATATAAGGTGGTAAAGGCACATGGCCTATTTTTTCTAAAATTTCAAAAACTTCATGATGACTAAGCTCTTTTTCATCATTAAAAAATTCTACTTCTCTTGTGCCATCATCATGTAATTTTTTGATTTTAGCTTTTAAAGAATTTTCAAAATATAAAATTTGTCCTTCTTTAACCTTACCCCGAATTTGCACTAAAAAATCATTATTTTTTAAAGGATGATTAATGAAAAGTTCTATTTTACTACCACTTTCTTTGTTTCCATAAATTCTTGCTTTGATGACTTTAGTGTCATTAAAGATGATTTCGCAAGGTGGTAAAATTCTAGCTAAGTCTTTAAAATGTAAATGTGAAATTTGATCTTTACATCTTTCATATACTAAAAGCTTGGCATTTTCTTTGGGTAAAATAGGAAAATTTGCTATAAGTTCATTTGGTAAGTTATAATCATAACTAGAAAGCAAAAGATCTTTATCAATCATTTTCATCATCTTCTTTTTGACTAGGATTAACTTTTTTAGCTATATAAATAGAAATTCCATAAAGCCCACACAAAGGTACAGCCATTAAAAATTGCGATATAACATCAGGTGGTGTCATCATAGCTGAAAAAACAAAAATCACTAAAACAGAAACCCTAAAATGTTTTTTCAAAAAAGTATCATCAATCAGTCCAAGTTTAGCAAAGAAAAAGGTTATTACAGGCATTTCAAAAGCCAAACCAAAAGCAATTACTAATTTAGTAAAAAAGCCTACATATAAACCTATACTAATTAAAGGCTTAAAATCTTGGGTTTGCACCCCAAAATCAATCAAAAATTTAAAAGCCAAAGGTATAACTATATAATAACAAAACAAAGCACCAAGTGCAAACATAATACTAGCAAAGCTTACAAAAGGCACTACTAATCTTTTTTCATTATCATAAAGTCCAGGTGCTACAAATTTCCAAAACTGCCAAAAAATAACCGGTAAAGAAATCAAAAAAGCTGTAAAAAACGAAACCTTCATCGCAGTAAATAAAGGCTCTTGCAATTCAACGAAGGTCATTTGTCTTGAAATTTCAGGTAAGGCTGCTTCAACAGGCGCTTTTAGTATATCTATGATGTAGTTATTAAAACTAAAACATACAAAAAACATCACAACAACACAAGCAACACTTATAAATAATCTTTTTCTAAGTTCTACTAAATGCGGTTTTAATTCTTCAAACATTCTTAGCTTTCCATTTTCTGAGTATTTTTTTCATCTTTTTGAATTTTTTCTTCAAGATTAGAAAGTTCTTGTATATCCTTTTCTAAATCATTAATTTCACTTTTTAATTCTTTGGTGTTATTTAAAATATCTTCTTTGAGTTGATCAAATTCTTCAAAACTTAGTTTTTTTCTGATATTTTCATTAGTTTGTGAGAATTCATCTTTGTATTTTTGTGCTTCATCTTTTAATTCTGCTATTTTTAGTTCTTTATTAATACTTGCTTTTGCTTCATCAATATTGCTTTTAATGGCTTTTAAAATTTTTGCAATTTCAACTATAGTTGAAGGTAATTTTTCAGGCCCAAGTACTAAAATAGCTACAACTAAAATAACTAAAATTTCACCAAAACTCATTATTTTGTCTTCTTTCGCTTGAATATATGGTTTACATTTTACATAAAAATACTTAAAAATATTATTACTTTTATTATATTAATATATAAAGATATCTTGATATATTAATATATTTTTGTTATATTTGATTAAAAACAAAAAGGAAGAGTATGGAGAAATTAGTTTTTATTTTAAAAGATTTTCTTATTTTATTTATAGAAATATCTGTTTTATTTATTTTAGTTAGTATACTTATTGCTTATTTAAATGAGCGTTATGCTAAATTTTTTAATGAGCATTTAAAGAAAGATTCTTTTACAAGCTATATAAAAGCCATACTTTTAGGTTGTTTAACCCCATTTTGCTCATGCTCAAGCATACCGTTTTTAAACGCATTTTTAAAAGCTAAAGTTCCACTTGGAGTATGCATAGCTTATTTAATCACCTCGCCTTTAATTAATCCTATTATAGTGGTGATGTTTGTGGTGAGTTTTGGCTTAAAAATCTCTTTATTTTATGCGGGTTTTTTATTTTGTGTGATTTTATTTCTTGCTTTTTGTGTTTCTAAAATAAACACTCAAAGATTTTTTAATGAAGACTTTTTAAAAAATGAATTAGAGCAAAAGTCAAGTTGTTCTAATAATACTTTTCAAAGCTCATGTTGTCAAAAACCTAGCTTGGTTTTTAACAAAAATTCTAAAACAAGTAAAATTTTAAATTTTAAAAACAAAACTAAAGAAAATAAAATCAAAATATTATTTTCACAAAGTTTTAAAGAGTATAAAAAAATTTTACCTTATATTGTTATAGGTATGGCTATAGGGGCTATTATACATGGTGCTTTTCCGCAAGATTTTTTTCAAAATTATATGAAAGATTACGGGGTTTTGGGTGTATTTATAGCAGCTTTTATAGGAGTTTTACTTTATATGAATTGTACAGCTATGATACCTGTAGCACTAGCTTTAACTACCAGTGGAATTCCACTTGGTATAATGATGAGTTTTTTAATAGCAGGAGCAGGGTGTTCTTTACCTGAGCTTATTTTGCTTAAAAGAATTTTCAAAACAAGCTTTTTGATTTTATTTGCAGGTATGATTGTTGCTATTGCGATTAGTTTTGGTCTTTTAATATTTTTTATATAAGGATTTTTATGCAAGAGTTTTTAAAAATAACAAGTGCAATTAATGATGAAAGTAGGATTTTGATCTTAGCTTTTTTACAAAAATACGGAAAACTTTGTGTGTGTGATTTGCAAAGTTCTTTAAATATGAGTCAATCAAGACTTTCAAGACATTTAAAAATTTTAAAAGAAGCTAATTTTTTAGAAGTAGATAGGCAAGGTGTTTGGGCGTATTATGGAGTAAAAGAAAATTTAAATAATTTTTGCAATGATATACTAAAAAACATCAACGAGCTTTCTATAAAGCTTCCTGAGCTAAAAAGAATTTCTTGTGAATGTAAAACTTAAGTGCTAATATACAAAGCTAGTTCATCGCTTAAAAGGTAGTTGGTGTTATAAAAAATTCCATTTTTATAAATTAGCTTTCCTTTTTTGCTAAGAAACATTGCTTTTTCTTTTTCTAAAGGTTCTAGTTTTGTTTCATCCACTCCTATAATACTTCTAAGTCCTAAGAAAATATGCTCTAAACGTAAATCTTTTGAATTTAAATTTTCAATCTCTCTAAAACAAGGATCATTGATATAATCTTTTAAACTTTTTTTGGTATAAAATCTTTGATTTTTTAAAAATCCTACCGCACTTAGACCACATCCTATATAGTCTTTTCCTTGCCAGTAAGCAAGATTGTGTTTGCAAATTTGTCCAAAATTACTGATTTCATATTGTTTATAGCCAAGATTTTCAATCGCTTTGATAAAATATTTTGCAAGGCGTGGCGCATTTTTTTTATAATGAAATTTTTTAGCAAAACTTGTCCTTTCTTCTATAGTTAGATTATAAGCGCTTATATGATTAATATCAAGTAGGGTTAGTTTAGAAATTTCATAATCAAGCATTTTTTTATCATCAAGTTTTGTATCATAAATTAAGTCTAAGTTGATATTATCAAATCCTGCTTTTTTTGCATTTTCTATGCTAGTAAAAATGCTTTTTTGATCATGAATGCGTCCAAGAAATTGTAGTTTTTTTTCATGAAAACTTTGCACTCCAAAAGAAATACGGTTAAAACCTAAATTTTTTATTTCTTTAAGCCATGAAAAATTACTCGAGTTGGGGTTTGCTTCTATACTAATTTCACTATCTTTTTGTAAATAACTTTGTAAAAAAATAAATATTTTTTCATAAAAACTAGCTTCCATTAAACTAGGCGTACCACCACCTACAAAAACAGTCTTTATGGAATTTTTATCAAGCTTAAAAAAATCTAGTTGATATTTTATATCTTGCATTAAGGCATTTAAATAATCTTTTTCAAAGTCCTTTTTTTTAAGTGAAGTAAAAGAACAATAAAAACACTTACTTTCACAAAATGGTATATGTATGTATAAATGCATAAAACTTCTTTAAAATGTGATTATAAATTCGTATTTTTTTGTTAGAATTATATTATTAAAAAGTCAAGGATAAGAAAATCATGGAAAAAGAAAAAAAATATAGGCCAAATGTAGCCGCTATAGTGCTATCATCAGCTTATCCTTTTGAATGTAAAATTTTACTTGCTAAACGCAATGATATGGAAGATATATGGCAGTTTCCTCAAGGTGGGGTAGATGAGGGAGAAGATGTTAAAAGTGCATTATTTAGAGAGTTAAAAGAAGAAATAGGCACAGATGAGGTTGAAATTTTAGCTGAACATCCTGAGTGGATTAGTTATGATTTTCCAGCTAAGGTTGCGCAAAAAATGTATCCTTATGATGGTCAAAGTCAAAAATATTTTTTAGTTAGATTAAAAAATAAAGCTATTATTAATCTAAATACTAAAAATCCTGAATTTGATGCATATAAATTTACTTCATTAGAAGATGTTTATGATATGATTAACCATTTTAAAAAACCTATATATATCAAGGTTTTGAAATATTTTAAAGAAAGGGGGTATATTTAATGCTGATCGTACAAAAATATGGAGGAACGAGTGTAGGAACGCTTGAGCGTATTGATGAAGTTGCTAAAAGAGTGGCAAAAAGTAAAAAAACTTGCGATAAGCTAGTTGTAGTAGTTTCAGCGATGAGTGGGGTTACTAATGAGCTTATTGATTTTGCTCATCATTTTAGCAAAAATCCTTCAGGTCGTGAGATGGATATGCTTTTAAGTAGTGGTGAGCGCGTAACTTCATCTTTACTTGCCATTGCATTAAATGAAATGGGTTTAAAAGCCACTGCATTTTCCGGACGCAATGCAGGGATTGTTACAGATGATGTTTATACCAAAGCAAGAATAGAACACATTGATACTACAAATATCAACAAAGCCTTAGATGAAGGATATATCGTAGTAGTTGCTGGCTTTCAAGGTATTGACAAAATGGGTAATGTTACTACTTTGGGTCGTGGTGGAAGTGACTTAAGTGCAGTAGCGCTAGCAGGAGCTTTAAATGCTGATTTGTGTGAAATTTATACCGATGTAGATGGAGTATATACTACTGATCCTAGAATTGAACCAAAGGCTAAAAAGCTAGATAAAATTTCTTATGAAGAAATGCTAGAGCTTGCAAGTTTAGGAGCTAAAGTTTTGCAAAATCGCTCTGTAGAGCTTGCTAAAAAATTAAATGTAAAATTAGTTACTAGAAGTAGCTTTAATGAAAATGAAGGGACGATTATTACTAAGGAGGAAAATATGGAACAAGCTTTGGTTAGTGGTATAGCACTAGATAAAAACCAAGCAAGGGTTACTTTAAGAAATATCGATGATAAACCAGGAATTGCTGCTGAAATTTTTGGGACTTTAGCAAATGAAAATATCAATGTAGATATGATTATCCAAAATGTAGGTGTAGATGGAGCTACAAATTTGGGCTTTACTGTGCCTGAAAACGAGCTTGATTTAGCAACTAATGCTATGAAAAAAGTTTTAGGTGCTAATGCTAATATAGAAACAGATAGTGCTGTGGTAAAAGTTTCAGTTGTGGGCGTGGGTATGAAATCACATTCTGGAGTAGCTTCAGCAGCTTTTAAAGCTCTAGCAAATGAAAATATCAACATACAAATGATCTCTACAAGCGAAATTAAAATTTCAGTTATCGTGCATGAAAAATATGGCGAATTAGCTGTAAGAGTATTGCATGAAGTTTATAAACTAGATGTATAAATGAGTAATAGTTTTTTAAAATTTACCCTAGAACAAATTCGAGAAAATGGCACTTATACAAGTTGGTTAGAAGAAAGGCGTCTTGAATGGTCGCCTTTGATCGCTTCTAAGCTAGCTTTGCTTTTGCAAGGTTATACTTTTATTGTGATTACTGATGAGCAAAGAGCTTGGTTTGAAGAGTATTTTTTAAGCCAAATCAATGCTAATACTACAAGACCTTTAGTGCCTTTTGTGTCTTTAAAAGGAATTTATAATAAAGCTTGCAATACCCAAGAAGATATAGATTTGCTTAATGATCTTTTGAGTATTTCTTTTCCTAATGGTTATGCCTTTTTTTATATAGGAACTAATACTGGGTTTAAATTTAAAATCGCTAATTCTAAAGCAGAAAGTATGCTTTGGCTTTTTGATGAGCAATTACAAAATAGCTTTTATCTTTCCTCGCGCGATAAAGAATTAGACTATAAACTCATTTCTTTATATAAAGTATTTGAACAAAGCTTAGAGGCTGTACTTTTTTCTAAGGTAGAAATTTGAATCTAAGAAATAAAATCATTATTCATAATGATTTTGAACTAATGCAAGAAAAACTCACAGAAGAATATGGAGCAAAAAATATTAAATTTTTCATACCTAAAAATCCTGACTTAGAATTAAGATTAAATGACTTAACTTATGACAAAAATGCCCAAGCAACCGCAAAAGCTATTATGAAAGAAAGCTATGTAGCTGAAGCACAAGCTAAAATCATTGTTATACTAGCTAGATCTTTTCGTGAAGAAGCGCAAAATTTTTTACTAAAGCTTTTTGAAGAGCCACCAAAAAATGTGTATTTTATCATCGTAGCTCCTTCAAAAAATGTTTTTTTACCTACTATACTTTCAAGGTTTATCATAGAAAAACATAAAATTCAAAAAGAAAAAATGTCTTTAAACTTAGATCTTAAAAAAATAGATCTAGCTCAAATTGCTTCATTATTAAAACAATATGAAAATATAGACAAGCATGAGTGTTTAGAGCTAATTAGTACTATAAGCCATGAATGTTTTAAACAAAATATAAAATTAAACGATGAAGAAATTGAATTTTTTTACAAAGCTTATGAATTAGCTAAATTAAATGCAAAGCCAACTATTTTACTAAGTACCATAGCTTTAATTTTACACGAGAGAAAAAATGAAAATCATCAAAATCAATCCTAACACAGACTTTGAGCAAATTTCTAAATATATAAAACCACACAAAGCAGGTGAGAAAATTATGAGTGAAAAAACTCAAATTCATTTTTTTCTTATTAAAGAGTTAAGAGCGCCTGCTGCAAATATACTCAAGCAAGATGCACTAAGAGTTGGAGCTGAACTTGTAACACACAAAGAAGTTATACTAGGTAAAGAACATACTAATGCCTTACTTATGGTAACACAAGATCAAGCCAAAAAGCTTATAGAAAAAGAAAAATTACAAGATTTTAAACTTAAAAATTTAGCACTATTTTTAAAGTCTAATTTTAACAAACCAAAATATGCAAAAATTATGGGTGTGATTAATGTTAATGAAGATAGTTTTAATGCTCAAAGTAGGGTTAAAGAAAATGAAGTTTTAGAAAAAATAGAACTTATGATTTCTCAAGGGGCTGATTATATAGATATAGGCGGGGTTTCTTCAAGACCTGGTAGTGTGTATTGTGGGAAAGAAGAAGAGTTTAAACGCTTAAAAAATACCCTAGATTTAATCTATAAAGAAAAACTTTATGAAAAATGTATTTTTAGCTTAGATAGCTTTGATGAGTATTGTTTAGAATATGCTTTAAATAAAGGCTTTAAGCTTATTAATGATATTACTGGTTTTAAAAATGAAAATTTAGCCAAATTAGCTTTAAAATACAAAGCCACTTATACACTCATGCATATACAAAATACCCCACAAAATATGCAAGATAACCCACATTATGAAGATGTACTCGCTGAGCTTGATGATTTTTTTGCGCAAAAGCTAGAAAGGCTAAGTGAGCTTGGTTTAGAAGATGTGATTTTGGATGTTGGTATTGGTTTTGGTAAAAGTCCTTGGCATAATATGATGTTAATCAAACATTTAGAGCATTTTTTACGCTTTGAAAAAGAACTTTTAATCGGAGCTAGTAGGAAAAGTATGATAAATGCTTATTTTAACTCAAGTGTTGAGCAAAGACTAGCAGGTACGCTTTATTTACATTTAGAGGCTTTTAAAAATGGTGCAAGTATTATAAGAGTGCATGATGTGTATGAACATAAGCAAATGTTTGAACTTGCAAAAGCTATGGATGAACTTTCTTTGGAGTAAAAAAGTAGATAAAATATCATATAGTAAATCGAGGAGATAAAGATGAATAAAATGTTGTATTTAAAAAATATAGGAATTATAAAAGAAGCAAATATTAATCTTAACAGCCTATGTATTGTAGCTGGTGAAAATGATAGTGGTAAGAGTACTATAGGTAAAATTTTAATGGCACTTATAAAAACACATAATATAAGTAAAGCTTTATCTAAAAAATATAAAAAAAAAGGGCACAAAGAAAAAGAATTTGATAAATTATCAAATTTGCTATTTGATGGTGAGTTAAAAGAAGGTGGTGAGGTGTATTTAAAAGAAAATGATAAAAATCTTTACAATGCAATTATAGGAAAGAATGGTTGCTTAGAATTTGAAAGTGATGATTTTAATTATCTTGATTGCACTTTTATACAAAGTCCTTTGGTTTGGGATTTGTTTGATTTTTTTCGAGATGCGAGTCTTGCAGATGATGGCGCTAAAATTTATGGAGGTGGTTATGAAATTAGTTATCCTTATTTGCTTTGGGATTTATATCAAAAGATAGAACAAAATCCTTTGAAAGAATATGATGATTTTAAAAGTATTAAACAAGAAATTACCGAAGTTATCCAAGGGTATTTTTCAAAAAATGATAAAAAAACTTATAAATTTTATAGAAATAATAATGAAATTTCATTGAAAAATGTGGCAATTAGTATCAAACAATTTGGGATTTTACAGGTTTTAATTAATAATAATCGCGTCACATCTAAAGGATTTTTGATTTTTGATGAACCAGAAAATCACTTACATCCAACTTGGCAAATTATTTTTGCTAAATTATTAGTAAGACTTTCGGTAAAAAAAATTCCAATATTAATAAATACCCATAGTCCTTATATTATTGAAGCTGTTTATAAGTATAGTTTGATTTATAAAAATCAAATAAATTTTCATTTGAGCTTAGATGGAGTGATTCAACAATATGAAAATAATGAAAAAACCATGGAAATGATTTTTGAAAAACTAAATAAGCCATTTGAAACATTTGATCAATTGGATGAAAAAAATGGTAGATCTTAATATTATTAAAAATAAATATAAGAATTATATGGATAGTTTAAAAAATACAAGTTTTGATAAAGAAAATCACGAATATCTTTGTTATAAAGAAAATGAAGTAATAAATTTTGAAAAATTAAGCGAAGAATTAAATAGAACAAATAAGATTAAAGGAAAAAAAGCAGTAGATGCTTTAATTTTGAATTATTGTGATGCGTATTTTATTGAGTTTAAAAATCAAAAAAAAGATAATATTGGAAAATCAAAAATAATACAAAAATTTAAAGATAGTCTAGAATTATTTGAAAAACTTTGTGAAAAACACAATGTATCTTTAGAAAAATGTGTAATTTTTTTATACTGCATAATGAAAGATTCAAAAAAACACATTTATAAGAAACGACAAATCGGTTTTGAAATAGAACATGCTATTAAATCTGATGATTATTTAAGTAAGTTTAAGGTAAAGTGTGCGCCTAAAGAATGCTTTTTATCAGCATATAAACAAATTTTTAATGAAATTTATCAAGAGTATTTAGAAAAGGTAAAATTAGCAAAAGAATGGATGAGGGCTTATTATGAAGATGATGAGCCTTTAGCAAGCGATGAAGAATACGATAAACTTATAAGAGAGTTAAAAGCATTTGAAACGCTTCATCAAGAAAAGATTTCTAAAGATTCTCCTACACAAAATATCGCCCCGACTATACAAAGTGAGTTTCATAAACTTGCACATAGTGCAAAAATGTGGTCTATGGAAGATGTTTTTGATGAAGCTGAGCTTAGAGCTTGGGCAAAAAGAGCTAAATGTGAGTTTGATTTTTTCATAGAACCTAAATTTGATGGAGCAAGTTTAAATCTTACTTATGAAAATGGTATTTTAATCAGCGGTGCTACAAGAGGCGATGGAGAAGTAGGCGAGGATATTACTTTAAATGTAAAAGAGATATCTAATATACCTCAAAAAATTCCTTATAAAGACAAGATAGAAATTCGTGGCGAAGTAGTGATTTTAAAAGAAGATTTTGAAAAAATCAATGAAAAAAGAGCTAAAGATGGCTTAAGTTTATTTGCAAACCCACGTAATGCAGCAAGTGGCTCTTTAAGACAGCTTGATACAAGCATTACAAAAGAAAGAAATTTAAAATTTTATCCTTGGGGAGTGGGGGAGAATTCTTTAGAATTTAGTAAGCACTCTGAAGTGATGGAGTTTATAAGAAGTCTTGGCTTTTTAAAAGATGATTTTGTTTTTTGTGTGAAAACTTTAGATGAGGTTTTAGAAAAATATCATGAGCTTTTAGAAAAAAGAGATCAAAAGCCTATGATGATGGATGGTATGGTTGTAAGAGTAGATGATTTAGCTCATTGTAAGCTTTTGGGTTATACCGTGAAATTTCCAAAATTTATGGCTGCGTTTAAATTTCCTGCTTTGGAAAAAACCACAACCTTACTTGGGGTGAATTTACAAGTTGGAAGAAGTGGAGTGATTACCCCTGTGGCAGTGCTAGAACCTGTAAATTTAGATGGGGTTGTAGTAAAGTCTGCAACCTTGCATAACTTTGATGAGATAGCTAGACTTGGAGTGATGATAGGCGATAGCGTAAGTGTGATAAGAAGTGGAGATGTCATACCTAAAATCACTAAAGTTTTTACCCAAAGGCGTGATGGTTTAGAAAGTCAAATTGCCAAGCCAACTCTTTGTCCTGAGTGTTTAAGTGAGCTTTTAGATGAGGGTGCTTTTTTAAAATGCCAAAACCTAGACTGTAAAGCAAGGCTTGTAAATTCCATTATACATTTTGTATCCAAAAAGTGTTTAAATATAGACGGCCTTGGAGAAAATATCGTCGAGCTTTTATTTAAAGAAGGAAAAATCACTAACATAGAAAGTATATTTTTCTTAAAATACAGCGATTTTGAAGGCTTAGAAGGCTTTAAAGAGAAAAAAATCAACAATCTTTTAAGCGCTATTGAAAATGCAAAAAAATGCCCTTTATCAAGGTTTATCACTGCTTTGGGTATAGAGCATATCGGAGAAGTAGCAGCTAAAAAACTAGCACAATCTTTTGGCTTTGAATGGTTTATGCAAAGCTATGAAGCTTATGCAAATTTAGAAGGTTTTGGCGAGCAAATGGCTAAAAGCTTAGAAGAATTTACCCATGTCAATGCAAATCGTATTAAGCATTTTTATGAAATTTTGCATTTAGAGGATGAGAAAAAAGAGCTTATTGTAAATGATAATATTTCTAATAAAACCTTTGTTATCACAGGTACTTTAAGCAAATCACGCGATCATTTTAAAGAGCTAATCGAAAGCTTTGGAGCAAAAGTAAGCTCAAGCGTATCTAAAAAAACTGACTTTGTATTATATGGAAGTGAAGCAGGCTCAAAGCTTGAAAAGGCTCAAAACTTAGGGGTTAAATGTATTAATGAAGCTGAGTTTAATGCTCTTTTAGGCGGTGATGATGAGGTTTGATGTTTTTGTAAGCACAAAATTAAACATTTCTCGCAATAAAGCTTGTGAGCTTATAGAAAACAAGCAAATTTTACTCAATGGCGAGTTTAAAAAAACCTCTTTTAAAATCACATCTTTAAATCCTTTAGAAGATGAGAGTTTAAAACTCACGCTTTTAGAAGAGCTTTTTGTAAGTAGGGCTGCTTTTAAGCTCAAGCATTTTTTACAAGAGCATACATTTACCATCAAAGATAAAATTTGTTTAGATATAGGTTCATCAACCGGAGGTTTTGTGCAAATTCTACATCAAAACAAGGCTAAACACATCACAGCTTTAGATGTAGGTTCTAACCAACTTCATGAGAGCTTAAGAAATTTAGAAAATATCCAAATTTGTGAAAACACTGATTTGCGTGAGTTTAAAAGTGAAATTTTATATGATGTTATCACTTGCGATGTGAGTTTTATCTCTTTAACACATTTGATTTTTCATATAGATAAGCTTGCTAAAGATCTTATCATCTTGCTTTTTAAACCTCAATTTGAAGTAGGTAAAAATGCTAAGCGCGATAAAAATGGAGTAGTAAAAGATATAAAAGCTATTAAAACTGCTAAAGAGAGCTTTGAAAAAGCTTGTGCAAAGCTTGGTTGGATCTTGCAAGCAAGTCAAGAGTCACACTTAAAAGGAAAAGAAGGTAATGTTGAGTTTTTCTACGCCTATAGAAAAAACTAAAATCACAAATTTAGCCATAGGGCGTTTTGATGGTATGCATTTGGGGCATTTTGAGCTTTTTAAGCATTTAGATGAAAATGGAGCTTTGTTTATCATCACAAAAGAAGAAAAAGAAGCTCTAACGCCTAAGGATTTTAGAGCAGATTTGGTTGATTTTCCTATGATTTTTTGTGATTTTGAAAAAATCAAAAACTATAAAGGCGAGGATTTTTTAAAGCTTTTAAAGCAAGAATTTCCTAAACTAGGAAAAATTATCGTAGGTTATGATTTTAAATTTGGTAAAGAAAGAAAATGCAGTGCCAAAGACATACAAAGCCTTTGTGGTATAAACACCATCATTGTAGATGAGTTTAAAATTCAAAACAAAAGTGTTCATACAAGTATGATTAAAACCTTACTTAAAGAAGCAAAAGTTAAAGAAGCTAAAAAATTTCTAGGTAGATTTTATATTATACAAGCAAATATCATAAAAGGGCAAGGCATAGGCGCTAAAGAGCTTTTTGCAACTTTAAATTTATACGCAAAAGACTTCTTTTTACCTAAAGATGGCGTATATGCGACTTTGGTAAAGATTGAAAATAAAAGCTATCATAGTGTAAGCTTTATAGGCATAAGATCTACTGATGAAAATTTTGCTCTAGAAACGCATATTTTAGATGAAAATTTTACAAGCACAAAGGCAAAGTTGGTGGAGTTAAGTTTCATTGACTATATAAGAGCTAATGAGAAATTTAACGACTTAGCCTTATTAAAAGTACAAATTAGTAAAGATATCAACAAAGCAAAAGAAATTTTAGGAAAATTAAATGAAAGATGAAATTTTTAAAAAACCCTTAGAAAAACAATTTGAATTTGATAAAAGTGTAGCAAGTGTTTTTGATGATATGGTGTCAAGATCCGTGCCTTTTTATACGCAAAATTTAAAACTCATAGTCGAACTCATAGATCATTTTGCCTCGCAAAATGCGAGAATTTGCGATCTTGGTTGTTCTACTGCTAGTTTATTGCTTGCACTTTATGAAAAAAGAAAAGATTTTCTTTTAAGTGGGGTTGATGAGGCTAATGCTATGCTAGAGATTGCTAAAAGTAAATGTCAAGCCTTTGGAGCTAGGGTGGATTTTTATCAAAAAAATTTAGATGACTTTGAGTTTTTTAAAAATGATGTTTTTATAGCTACTTATACTTTGCAGTTTATCCGCCCACCTAAAAGACAAGAGTTAGTTGATAAAATCTATCAAAACCTAAATGAAAATGGTATGTTTGTGCTTAGTGAAAAAATTCTTTATGAAGATGTCAAAATAGCCAAAAAAATGATACAAATTTATGAGCAGTATAAACTAGAGCAAGGTTATAGCAAGCTAGAAATTTCAAGCAAACGAGAAGCCTTAGAAAATGTTCTCATACCTTATACTCAAAATGAAAATATAACCATGCTTAAAAAAGCAGGATTTTCTAAAGTAGAAAGTGTTTTTAAATGGGTAAATTTTGAAACCTTTATAGCTTTTAAGTAATTATTTTTTAGTATAAAAACTTAAAAATATCATATTTTGAATAAATCAGATATTTTTTCTTCTATTTTAAATATTTTATAAATTAATGCTATTGCTATTGCAAATATTTAAAATTTATTATATAATCTTGCCCGTTTTTTTGTGTTTATTTATGCTTATTGCTTGATTGTTAAAAAATATTATAAAAAAGGACTTTTATGATTAAATGGGCAAAAGAATACAGTGTGCACAATAAAACTATTGATGAGCAACATAAAGCTTTGTTTGATATAGCCAAAAAGGCTTATATAATTGCTGAAAATCACGCAAGTATAAGTGAGATTAAAAGTGTTTTAAGTGAGCTTTTTGAATATGTAAAAACTCATTTTAAAGATGAGGAAGTATATATGGAAAGCATAGCTTATCCTGATTTAGAACATCATAAAAAAATTCATCAAGAAATTACAGCTTCATTAATTGCTTTGGTAAAAAATATCAAGACTGTGAATGAATTTAAAGCACAGCTTAATGTCATTACAGAAAAATGGCTTTTAGAGCATATATTAAAAGAAGATATGAAATTCTACAAATATGAAAAACAAAAACAACTTCAAGCAAAAGAAAGTACATTTGAAGAAGATACTTCGGCTGTAGAATGTACTTTTGAAGAAATTACACCAAAATATATTATTTATGTTTGTGGTTGTTTAAATGAAAAACATAAAATTCCTCATCGTGTGCATTTGCAAATTCTTGATGGTGCAAAATATAATTGTAAAGTTTGTAAAAAAACCATTCGCATTGCATAGGGTTTTTGTGGAAGCATTCCCTATATGGCATGATAAATATAGTATTGAAAATGCAGATATTGACTTGCAACACCAAACTCTTTTTATTTTAGCAGATAAAACTGCTAAGCTTTTAAATAGGCATATTTACAAGACAGAGGTTAAAGAGTTATTAAGTGACTTTTTTGATTATATGCGAACGCATTTTAAAGATGAAGAAAATTATATGCATTCAATAAATTATCCGTATTTATCAGAGCATAAAGCAATGCATAAAAAAATCGTTAAAGATATGAGTGCATTACTTAGCGAGTGTGCTAGCACAAATGATCTTAAGGAAAAACTTTACAAAATAGTTTCAATATGGCTTTTAGAACATATTGTAGAGCATGATATGAGGATTAACAAATTTAAAAAAAGCTTGGAAAAAGAAGACAAAATACAAGAGCAGGAAAAAGATGATAAATTTGAATACATTTGTGGTTGTAAAGATATGACTCATAAGCTTGATTATGGCTTACATGTAAAAATTAAGTATTTAAATATAGCTTACAAGTGTAAAAAATGCTCCAAAGAACTAATTTTTAAACTACAAGATGAAAATTTAGATTGAAAGTATATTTTCAATCTAAAATACCATAAAATAGGTATTTGAGCTAAATAAAATATTTTAGGATATTTTCTATCTTAAAATATTTTTAAGGAAAAATTTATAAACAAAATATTAATATTCCTAGTTCATTATTAAATTGTTAGTAATGAGCGTTACAAAATATACAAACAAGCAATAAATCAAACAACACATTAACTATTTTTTGAAAGGAATTTTCAATGAATAAAAAACTATCCAAAAATCACCTCACGGGGGGGGGGGAACGATAATTTTCGTTTTAGCTTAAATGCTTTAAATTCTTTAAAAAACTATAAAAACTCTAATCTTTTAAAGCTTTCTTTATTTACTGTATTTTCCT